>JAJZUR010000004.1 GCA_021848375.1 Pseudomonadota bacterium
ATGTGGGCAATGCCAGTATCGATGCTATGGGGATAAGTTCTCCTTGTCTATCTAATAGTATGTCTGTTCCCTATGTGCCCCATCTAAGATGTCACCCATTTGGCCGGTCTATACCGGGGTTGTGACGACTAAGGCTTTTCATCTCTATCCACTTGTGTTATGGTACCCGCGCGTGTGAATGATGAAGGCGGTCGTCGGTCCTTAAATGGACTAAAAGACTAGCCAAACAACGGGTTGTATTTATTAGTTAGGCGCAACCCTTAATTAAAGGTATGGGCCTATTGACAGTTGGTTCCTGTGCTTGTAAAATCCCGCTTCCTGTTGAGGGGAGTCGTTAGGGATTGCTTTTGTTTATGGTCAGAATTTAAGTGGAGTAGTCGAATTATATGTCTACAGTCAATCAATTGGTTCGCAAGGGTCGACGAATCATCAAAGCGAAGACGAAAGTCCGCGCGTTACAAGGTTCACCCCAACGACGTGGTGTTTGTATTCGGGTTTATACTCAGACGCCTAAAAAGCCAAACTCAGCATTGCGTAAAGTGTGTCGTGTTCGTCTAACGAATGGTTATGAAATTCCCGCTTATATCGGCGGTGAAGGCCACAATTTGCAAGAACATTCAGTGGTACTGATTCGTGGCGGTCGAGTAAGAGATTTGCCGGGTGTGCGTTGTAAGGTTGTCCGCGGTCACCTAGATACGGCAGGAGTGAAAGATCGAAAACAAGGTCGTTCTAAATATGGTGCAAAACGTTCCGCGTCGAGTGGAACGGCTAAGGGCAAGTAAATTTAGGATTTAATTTAAGCGATTGAGGTAAAGATGCCAAGAAAGAGAGTGATTAGTCGACGTCCTATTCATGCGGATCCCGTATACGGGAGTGAACTCCTCGCAAAATTCATTAATCATATTATGAAGCGAGGCAAAAAATCGATTGCCGAGCAGATTGTTTACGGCGCGATGAATGTGATAGAGACGCGTTTGCATCGTGAACCTTTGGCAGTGCTCGAAAAAGCGTTAGATCATATTCAACCGTTAGTAGAAGTTAAATCGCGTCGAGTCGGGGGCGCCACTTATCAGGTCCCGGTCGAAGTGAACGCAGAACGCGCGATGGCATTGGCCATGCGTTGGTTAGTGAAGTATTCAAGAGATCGAGGCGAAAAGGGCATGATGTTAAGACTCGCCGGTGAAATTATGGATGCTGCGGATGAAGAAGGCGGCAGCGGCGGAAAAGGCGGGGCCATTAAGAAGCGTGAAGACATGCATCGAATGGCAGAAGCAAACAGAGCATTTTCACATTATCGTTGGTAGTTGAGGAATTAGACGTGGCACGTACAACCCCTATAGAACAGTATCGCAACATCGGAATCGTTGCTCATATCGATGCGGGTAAAACCACAACGACAGAACGTATTTTATTTTATACGGGTGTGTCTCATAAAATTGGTGAAGTTCATGATGGCGCTGCGATGACCGATTGGATGGAACAAGAACGCGAGCGCGGCATTACCATTACTTCAGCGGCGGTTACCTGTTATTGGAAAGGGATGGCCGGACAATATCCGCAGCATCGTATTAATATTATTGATACCCCTGGCCACGTTGATTTTACCATTGAAGTTGAACGATCCCTGCGCGTTTTAGATGGCGCTTGTGTGGTGTTTTCAGCTGTGGATGGCGTTGAACCGCAATCAGAAACCGTGTGGCGGCAAGCGAATAAGTATGGTGTACCTCGCATTGCTTTTGTGAATAAAATGGATCGCACTGGCGCAGATTTATTTCGTGTGGTTGAGCAAATCAAAACCCGTTTAGGGGCGAATCCCGTCCTCATCCAATTGCCAATTGGAGCAGAAGAACATTTTGAAGGTGTTGTTGATTTGGTCCGCATGAAAAGTGTTTATTGGCAAGACAGCACACAGGGAATGACGTTTGAATTGCGCGACATCAAGCCTGAAATGCAAGCAGACTGTAATGCTTGGCGTGAAAAATTAGTAGAAGCGGCTGCAGAATCTTCTGAAGAATTAATGGATAAATATCTCAATGGCGGCGAATTAACAGAAGAAGAAATTCGTAGCGGACTACGTGCACGCACCTTAAAATCAGAAATTGTGCCGGTACTATGCGGTACCGCCTTTAAGAACAAAGGTGTGCAGGCGATGTTGGATGCGGTGATTGATTATTTACCTGCTCCCAATGATGTGCCCCCTATCCAAGGGATTTTGCATGATCAAGACAACAGTGTTGGGTTGCGCGCTCCTTCAGATACTGAGCCCTTCTCAGCATTAGCCTTTAAGATCATGACGGATCCTTATGTCGGAACCTTAACCTTCTTTCGGGTCTATTCTGGCACGTTAGAATCCGGCAGCACTGTATTAAATACAGTGAAAGATAAGCGCGAGCGTATTGGTCGAATTTTGTTGATGCGTGCAAACGATCGCGAAGAAATTAAAGAAGTTCGCGCGGGTGATATTGCAGCGGCCGTGGGCTTAAAATATTCCACTACGGGCGATACCTTAAGTGATCCGGACAAGCTGATTACTTTAGAAAGAATGGAGTTCCCTGAGCCCGTCATCTCAGTTGCAGTGGAGCCGAAGACCAAAGCCGATCAAGAAAAAATGGGCATTGCGCTCGGTAAATTGGCGCAAGAGGATCCCTCGTTTCGCGTTCGAACGGATGAAGAAACCGGACAAACCATTATTGCTGGGATGGGTGAATTGCATCTCGATATTATTGTCGATCGGATGCGCCGAGAATTTAAAGTGGAAGCCAATATTGGTAAGCCACAAGTGTCATACCGAGAAACAATTCGTAAAGCGGTGGAACAGGAAGGTAAATATATTCGTCAAACCGGTGGTCGGGGTCAATACGGTCATGTTTGGTTGAAGATTGAACCTGGTGAATTAGGCTCAGGTGTTCAATTTGAAAATGCCATTGTGGGCGGAGTTGTTCCAAAAGAATATATTCCTGCGATTGAAAAAGGGGTACGCGAACAAGCGGAAAATGGTGCGCTTGCGGGTTACCCAGTCGTTGATGTGAAGATAACTTTGTTTGATGGTTCTTATCACGACGTCGATTCAAATGAAATGGCCTTTAAGATTGCGGGTTCGCAAGGATTTAAAGCAGGCGCGCTGAAAGCAAGTCCTGTGTTACTAGAACCCATTATGAAAGTAGAAGTGGTGACTCCCGAAGAATACATGGGGGATGTCGTTGGCGATTTAAATCGTCGGCGCGGTGTTATTCAGGGGATGGACGAAACGGTGTCGGGTAAGCATATTGCGGCTGAAGTACCGTTATCGGAAATGTTTGGGTATGCAACCGATGTGCGATCGATGTCGCAAGGACGTGCTACTTATACGATGGAATTTGTGAAGTACGCTGAAACGCCTAACAATATTGCAGAAGCAATTGTTGCAAAACGGGCAGGTTAATTTCGAATATTTAGTTAGTATGAGGTGCTGCAGTGGCAAAAGGTAAATTTGAACGAGATCTACCACATCTTAACGTGGGGACGATTGGTCACGTTGACCATGGTAAGACAACTTTAACGGCAGCATTAACGAAAGTGCTGGCGAATAAGTTTGGCGGTGAATTTAAAGATTATAGCCAGATCGATGCGGCGCCAGAAGAACGCGCCCGCGGAATAACGATTGCAACAGCGCATGTGGAATACCGTTCAGCCACTCGACATTATGCGCATGTGGATTGCCCAGGCCATGCCGACTACGTGAAGAACATGATTACCGGTGCAGCGCAGATGGACGGCGCTATATTGGTGGTCTCTGCAGCAGATGGCCCAATGCCGCAAACACGAGAACATATTTTGTTGGCCCGCCAAGTGGGTGTTCCTTATATTGTGGTGTTCTTGAACAAAGCGGATATGGTGGATGATCCGGAATTATTAGAATTGGTTGAAATGGAAGTGCGCGATTTATTAACCAGTTATAACTTCCCAGGCGATAAAACGCCGGTGGTGGTTGGTTCTGCGTTGAAAGCCCTGCAAGGGGATACCAGCGACATGGGTGAAGGCGCCATCTTGAAGCTCGTTGAAGCGATGGATAATTACTTCCCCATTCCAGAACGCGCCATTGATATGCCGTTTTTATTGCCGATTGAAGACGTATTTTCCATTTCCGGTCGCGGAACGGTTGTAACCGGTCGTGTTGAACGCGGGATTGTCAAAGTAGGTGACGAATTAGAAATCGTTGGTTTACGAGATACGCAAAAGACAATTTGTACGGGCGTTGAAATGTTTCGTAAATTGTTAGATCAAGGGCAAGCGGGTGATAACGTTGGTGTATTATTACGCGGTACGAAACGTGAAGACGTGGAACGAGGTCAAGTATTAGCGAAACCCGGTACCATTACGCCGCACACGCGCTTTGAAGCAGAAATTTATGTGTTGTCCAAAGAAGAAGGGGGACGTCATACGCCATTCTTTAAAGGATATCGTCCGCAATTTTATTTTAGAACGACAGACGTAACGGGTGAAGTGATATTGCCAGAAGGTGTTGAGATGATTATGCCTGGAGATAACACTAAACTCGTGGTGCATTTGATCGCACCCATTGCGATGGAAGAAGGGGTGCGGTTTGCGATTCGTGAAGGCGGACGTACAGTCGGCGCCGGTGTTGTTTCTAAGGTTTTGGAGTAATACGGTATGGCCAGTCAAGAGATCAGTATTCGTTTAAAGTCGTTTGACCATCGATTGATCGATAGATCAGCGAAGGAGATTGTCGATACGGCGAAGCGAACCGGCGCACAAGTGCGAGGTCCGGTACCACTGCCAACTCGGATGGAAAGATTTACAGTATTGGTTTCACCGCATGTGGATAAGAACGCGCGAGATCAATACGAAATTGCGACGCATAAACGTTTGGTTATTATTGTGGAACCCACCGATAAAACGGTAGATGCATTAATGAAATTAGATCTGGCTGCGGGTGTTGACGTTCAAATCGCAGTGAGTTAAGGGGTAGAAAAATGTCAATTGGTTTGATAGCAACTAAATGTGGAATGACACGGATTTTTGATCCTGAAAACGGTGCTTCGATACCGGTAACCGTTGCAGAGATCAAACCCAATAGAGTGGTACAAGTGAAAAACTTGGAGAATGATGGTTATCTTGCTATTCAGGTAACGATGGGGGAAGCGAAGGCTTCGCGTGTTTCTAAAGCATTAGCGGGACATTATGCAAAGGCAAGTATTGTTCCGGGTGTTGGCCTATGGGAATTTCGGGGTACCGCAGAAGAATGCCAACAATTTCCCGTCGGCAGTGAATTAACCGTTGATTTGTTTAAAGTTGGGCAAAAAATTGATGTGACTGGTGTTTCCAGAGGGAAAGGTTTTTCAGGACCCATCAAGAAATATAATTTTAGTTCGCAGCGAGCGTCACATGGTAATTCTTTGTCGCATAATGCGCCGGGTTCTATTGGGCAAAACCAATCTCCGGGTCGAGTTTTTAAAGGTAAAAAAATGGCAGGTCAATATGGGAATACGCGTCGAACCGTACAAAACTTAGAAATTGTACGTGTAGATGGCGATCGAAATGTGCTGCTGATTAAAGGGGCTGTTCCTGGGGCGCCGGGGTGTAAATTAATTATTTGCCCGGCGGTTAAACAAAAGACATCCAGAACACAGGCTGCCTAATAGGGGGACATAATGGAATTAGCATTAGTTGTGCCAGACGGGGCGCCGAAAAAGTCAAAGGGGGTAGAAGTTTCTGCTACGACTTTCGGTAGAGATTTTAATGAAGCTTTAGTGCATCAAGTTGTGACGGCCTATTTAGCAGAAGCTCGTTCTGGTACGCGTGCGCAAAAGACGCGCGCTGAAGTTCGAGGCGGCGGTGCGAAACCGTGGCGACAAAAAGGAACAGGGCGTGCACGAGCGGGTACCATTCGAAGTCCTTTATGGCGGGGTGGCGGTAAGGTATTTGCCGCACAACCACAGGATCACGGTCAAAAAGTGAATAAGAAGATGTATCGTGGCGCGATGCAGGCGATTTTGTCAGAATTGGTTCGCCAAGATCGATTGATTGTGGTTGAAGATCTCGCTTTATCAAGACCAAAAACGCGGGATTTATTGGATAAATTAAAAGAATTCGGTTTACACGAAGCTTTAATTGTCACCAGTGAATGGGATCCGAATTTGTATTTATCTGCGCGTAACATTCCTAAAGTGGATGTAAGACAAGCGCCGAATGTGGATCCGATCAGTTTGATTAAGTATGAAAAAGTGATGATGACGGTTGATGCCGTCCGTAAATTTGAAGAGGTGCTGAAGTGAACGACAAGCGCTTATATAAGATTATCTTAGGTACTTTAAACACCGAAAAAAGTGTGCGGGCTGCCGACAAAAATCAGCAAGTTGTTTTTCGAGTTGTCAAGGATGCTACGAAGACAGAATTGAAAGAGGCGATTGAAAAGCTTTTTTCAGTGAAAGTGGATTCTGTGCAAACCGTGAATGTGGGCGGCAAGCAAAAGCAATTTAGACAGATGTCAGGTGAACGTTCGAGTTGGAAAAAGGCCTATGTCCGCTTGGCGGAAGGTCATGATATTAATATAGCCAACTTTCAATAATTGAGGATAGGGCATGGCAATTCTAAAGATTAAACCCACTTCTCCAGGACGACGAGGCTTGGTCAAAGTGGTAAATAATGAACTCCATAAGGGAAAGCCTTATGAACCATTGGTTGCTTCTAAACAGCAAACGGCTGGTCGTAATTGTCATGGACGAATTACGGCGTGGCAACGGGGCGGCGGACATAAGCGTCAATATCGCATTATTGATTGGGCGCGCAAGAAGATCGGAATCCCCGGAATTATTGAACGTTTAGAATACGATCCCAATCGCAGCGCCAATATTGCCTTGGTTCTCTATGCGGATGGCGAGCGTTGTTATATGATTGCACCCAAAGGTTTGTCGGCCGGTGCAAAGGTATTGTCGGGTGAAGAAGCGCCGATTGCGGTGGGTAATTGTTTGCCGTTGCGCAATATTCCGGTGGGTTCTGTGGTGCATTGTATTGAAATGAAGCCAGGCAAAGGTGCGCAACTGGCTCGAAGCGCAGGCGCTTCAGTGCAGTTATTGGCAAGAGAGGGCGGCTACGCAACGCTGCGCTTAAAATCGGGTGAAGTTCGTAAAGTGTTAACAGAGTGCCGTGCAACCATCGGTGAGGTGGGTAATAGCGAACATAATCTGCGCAAACTGGGTAAGGCGGGTGCTAGTCGATGGCGCAATAAGCGTCCTAGGGTTCGAGGGGTTGCAATGAATCCAGTGGATCATCCATTAGGAGGCGGCGAAGGACGCACTTCTGGTGGCCGTCCACCGTGCACACCTTGGGGTATTCCGGAGGGGAAGAAGACTCGGCGGAATAAACGGACGAGTAAAATGATCATACGGCGCCGTAAGGCTGCTAAATAAGGGGGATGTTAATTCATGCCACGTTCTTTGAGGAAAGGGCCTTTTGTAGATGCTCACTTATTAAAAAAAGTGGAGCAGGCCATTACAACACGTCTTAAAAAGCCAATTAAAACTTGGTCAAGACGTTCTATGATTTTACCCGATATGGTTGGGTTAACGATTGCGGTTCATAATGGCCGCCAACATGTACCGATTTTAGTGACTGAGAACATGGTGGGTCATAAAATAGGTGAGTTTGCGCCGACGCGTTTATTCCGCGGACATTCTGGGGATAAGACAGCCAAAAAAGGTAAAGAAAATGGGAAAGAAGGCAATGAAAGCAAAAAATGATGGCACCGTTAGCGCCACGCTGAGTGATGCACGAATATCACCGCAAAAAGCGCGTTTGGTCGTTGATCAAATCCGTGGGCTGCCAGTGGGTAAAGCGTTGAACCTTTTAACGTTTAGTCCGAAAAAGGCGGCCGAAATATTGAAAAAGTTGTTGGCATCGGCCATTGCTAATGCTGAACACAATCGCGGATTCGATGTGGATACGTTGTCAGTGGTGCGTATTTTTGTGAACGAAGCGCCCCGATTAAAGCGTTCGATGCCAAGAGCAAAAGGGCGTGGGAATAGAATTGTGAAAAGAAGCTGTCATATTACGTTAGTGGTGGCAGCAGCCTAATGATGAGTGTATAGAGAGGATTTTCATGGGACAAAAGGTACATCCAAATGGTATTCGCTTAGGGTATATCCGCGAAAGTAGTTCTCGGTGGATCCCGGAAGGGGTCGATGGTTCTTTTGCGAAAACCTTGGCAGGCGATCTCTTGATTCGTGCCGATGTTGAAAAGAGTTTACCAGAGGCAGCTGGTGTAAGTACGGTGCAAATCGAGCGAACGGGCCGCAAAGTGCGTATTACCTTAAAAGCGGCGAAGCCTGGGGTTATTATTGGGAAAAAGGGCGAAGATATTGAAAAATTACGTTTGGATATCAGCCATAAATTAGGTTTGCCAGTTCATATTAATATTGAGGAAATTCGTAAACCTGAGTTAGATGCGACCTTGGTTGCAAGAAGTATTGCGCAACAATTGGAACGCAGAATTATGTTTCGCCGGGCGATGAAACGAGCAGTGACCAGCGCATTGCGATTAGGCGCAAAAGGGATCAAAGTGTCGGTTTCTGGTCGATTAGGCGGCGCTGAAATTGCTCGCCGTGAAATTTATCGGGAAGGTCGAGTGCCTTTGCATACATTTAGAGCGGATATCGATTATGGGACCGCGATTGCAAAAACGACATATGGAATTATTGGGGTTAAGGTGTGGATCTTTAAAGGTGAAATATTAAGTTTGAAGCAACCAGAAACCTCCACACCGGAAGTTGCGTAATGCTATTGATGATGAGTAAAGGGTAGAGCGATGTTACAACCAAAGAGAACCAAGTTTCGAAAACAGCACAAAGGGCGTAACCGTGGGGTTGCTACCCGTGGGAATAAGGTTAATTTTGGCGAATTTGGCTTAAAGGCTTTAGGGTGCGCTCGAATTACTGCCCGTCAAATTGAAGCGGCGCGTCGAGCCATTAGTCGTTATGTTAAGCGGGGTGGTAAGGTGTGGATCCGGATTTTTCCAGACAAACCCATTACGCAAAAGCCTTTAGAAGTGCGTCAAGGTAGCGGTAAAGGGAATGTAGAATATTGGGTCGCTTTAGTTCAGCCCGGGAAAGTCCTGTTTGAAATAGAAGGAGTAACGCCTGAGTTAGCGGCGGAAGCGTTTCGTTTAGCGGCAGCCAAACTTCCGGTAAAAACCGTGTTAGTACCGCGGGAGATTTTGTAATGTCAAAGAAAGCGAGTGAATTTCGAAAAAAGACGGCGAGTGAACTGAGAGCAGATTTAAAAAGCTTACGTCGTCAGCAGTTTAAATTGCGTTTGGTGAAAGCAAGCGGGGAGTTGGGTAAGACGCATGATATTAGAATTGCCCGACGAGATATTGCGAGAATAGAAACTATTTTGACTGAGAAAGAAGGTAAGCGTGATGAGTGAGCGATTAGAGCGAGGCCGCACCGCCGAAGGCGTTGTTGTGAGTAACAAAATGGATAAAACCATTACGGTTCGTGTGGTGCGCAGGGTCAAACACGAGTTATATGGGAAAATCATAACCCGTTCCAGTAAGTTTCATGTGCATGATCCAGACAATCAATGCCAGGAAGGGGATGTGGTTATTATTAGAGAGTCAAGACCCCTATCCAAAACAAAAAATTGGGTTTTGGTTGAACGGCTTGAGAAAAGAGGATGAAAAGTGGTATGATTTCCGACTTTGACGGAGGCGGGCAATGATTCAAATGCAGTCCATGCTCGATGTCGCGGATAATAGCGGCGCACGTCGTGTAATGTGTATAAAAGTATTGGGTGGCTCTAAGCGGCGTTATGCGGGCATAGGCGATGTGATTGTCGTGAGTGTTCAAGAAGCGATTCCGCGGGGTAAGGTTAAAAAAGGCGAGGTGTTAAAGGCTGTTATCGTTCGAACCTGTAAAGGGGTGCGTCGACCAGATGGTTCTTTGATTCGTTTTGATAAAAATGCGGCCGTGCTGTTAAACAGTCAGTTACAGCCCATTGGAACTCGCATTTTTGGTCCGGTCACTCGCGAATTACGAGGTGAGCAATTTATGAAGATCATCTCATTGGCTCTAGAAGTTTTATAGGTACTTGCCATGCGTAAGATTAAAAAAGGCGACACTGTCGTCGTTATCGCGGGAAAAAATAAGGGTCGAGAGGGCGTTGTGCTTGCCGTCTTGAAGTCCAAAGGGAAAGATGAAAGCAGTCTGCGCGTTTTGGTAGAAGGTATTAATGTAGTGAAACGGCATACAAAGGGAAATCCATCGGCAGAAAAACCGAGCAGCATAGTTGAAAAAGAATTGCCGATTGCTATTTCGAATGTCGCGATCTTAAACAAAGAAACCGGTAAGGCAGATCGAGTAGGCATCAAGGTGTTGGAAGATGGTCGAAAAGCACGCATATTTAAGTCGACCGGTGAAATGGTTGGCTCATAACAGGTTGAGAAAGGTTTGATTATGAAAGGTGAGAAAGGTCAAAAATTAAAAGAGTTGTACGAGCAAACCATCGTTAAAAAGCTGATGAAAGAACTTGGCTTAAAGAACGTGATGGAAGTGCCGCGTATTACCAAAATTACGCTGAATATGGGTGTGGGTGAGGCGGTGAATGATAAAAAAGTGGTGGATAATGCGGCAAACGATCTGACAAAAATCGCTGGTCAAAAACCGGTTATTACCAAATCACGTAAATCCATTGCAGGCTTTAAGATCCGGGAAGGCTGGCCCATTGGCTGTAAAGTGACATTGCGTAAAAATCGCATGTACGAATTTTTAGAACGGTTATTATTTATTGCGATTCCGCGCGTCAGAGATTTTCGAGGGTTAAATAAACGTTCTTTTGATGGACGAGGTAATTTTACCATGGGGATTAAAGAACAAATTGTTTTCCCAGAGATCCAATACGATAAAATTGATGCACTGCGTGGCTTAGATATTACTATCACGACAACCGCCAAAACCAATGAACATGGTTTAGCCCTGTTGTCAGCATTTCGATTTCCTTTTAGGGAGTAAGACTTAACATGGCGAGATTATGTAAGGTTCAAAAAGATAAAAGACAACGCAAATTGGTGACAAAATATAAAACCAAACGTGATGAATTGCGCCAAAAAATCCGAGATCAAAATATCAGTTTTGAAGAAAAATCAAGAGCAATGATTGCCCTGCAGGCTCTGCCAAGAGATTCAAGTCGTTCCCGTTTAAGAAACCGCTGTCTTGTGACGGGGCGTTCGCGCGGCGTTTATCGGCGTTTTGGGTTGGCGCGAAATAAACTTCGGGAATATGCAATGGCTGGTCTTATTCCTGGACTACGTATGGCGAGTTGGTAGGAGATAAATATGAGTTTACAAGATCCCATTGCTGACATGCTGACGCAAATTCGAAATGGGCAAATGGCCAAAAAAGAAACCGTGACGATTTCTGGTTCTAAGGGCAAAATTGCTATTTTGAAAGTTTTAGAAGAAGAAGGGTATATTTTAGGATTTAAGAAAAATGAGGGGACTAAACCTACCCTAAGTATTTACTTGAAATACTTTAAGGACAAACCTGTCATTGTGGAATTGCGCAGAATCAGTCGTCCAGGGCTGCGAATTTACAAGCGAAAAGATGAATTGCCTAAAGTGATGGGCGGTTTGGGTATTTCGATTTTATCCACTCCACAAGGAGTGATGTCCGATAAAAGAGCACGTCAAGAAGGTCAAGGCGGTGAAGTCTTGTGTGTGGTCGCATAGGGGTTTAAAGAAATGTCTAGAATTGCAAAAAAACCATTAATCGTTCCAGCGGGTGTTGAACTAAAACAACACGATCACGAAGTGCATATTAAGGGAAAAAAGGGTGCCTTTGTTTTTCAGCTGCATGAAGCGGTTCAATTACAAATTGATGGTAATGCAGTTTTGGTGCGGCCTAAAGCTGCCAATCATCCCATGGTCGGAACCACCTGTAAATTAATTGGCAATATGGTGAAAGGGGTTCATGAAGGTTTTGAACGCAAATTATCGTTAGTGGGCGTTGGTTATCGAGCCAAGATCCAAGGGAAAATCTTAGAATTGAGCCTCGGATTTTCAAATCCAGTCGAGTTTCCAGTACCGGAAGGCATTACCATAGACGTTCCCAGTAATACGGAAATTATTATTAAGGGGATCGATAAGCATAGCGTTGGGGAAACGGCTGCTAAAATTAGGGATTTCCGTCCCCCGGAGTATTACAAGGGTAAAGGGGTTCGCTATGCAGAAGAAGTAGTGAATCTGAAGGAAACCAAGAAGAAATAGGATAGTATTATGAATCTACGTCAGCAAAGAAACCGTGAACGTCGAGTTAATCGTAGCCGCGGAAAGATATTCGATTTAGGCACCCTTTATTTAAGTGTGCATCGGACATCACAACATATCTATGCGCAGATTTTTGCGCCGCGGGGCACTGCTGTTTTGGCGGCGGCCTCTAGTTTAGAGGCAGAACTGCGCAATAAAAAAATTGGACCGGGTAAAATAAAAATGGCGCAAGCCGTTGGACAATTGGTGGCAGAACGAGCGAAAATCAAAGGCATAACTGCGGTTGCGTTCGATCGGTCTGGTTATAAATATCATGGTCGTGTGAAAGCGTTGGCAGAAGCAGCGCGGGCCAATGGCTTAGTTTGTTAAGGGTTTAGAAAACATGGCAAGAAACATGGCAACGGCAAATGAAGAGTTAGGCGCAAAAAGCGATGGCTTCCAGGAGAAACTGGTTACGGTTCGTCGAAGTGCAACGGTGGTAAAGGGCGGTAGAAAATTTAGTTTTGCGGCTCTGGTTGTGGTTGGCGATGGCAAGGGGCGAGTGGGTGTTGGGTATGGTAAGGCCAAAGAAGTGCCTGTTGCCATTCAAAAAGCGATGGAAAGTGCGCGCCGTAATTTAAATCGAATTGAGCTCAATGGCGGCACATTGTTTCACCCGATTGAATCTCGTCATGGCGCTTCTAAAGTGATTATGTTGCCCGCGTCAGAAGGTACTGGGATTATTGCTGGGAATTCTATGCGCGCTGTGTTTGAAGTATTAGGGGTTCACAATGTTCTTGCGAAATGCTTAGGTTCGACCAATCCAGTGAATGTGGTTCGCGCAACTTTAAAAGGGTTACAGCAAATGACATCGCCTGAACAAGTGGCAGCTAAGCGTGGTAAGAAAGTCGTGGAAGTTATTGGATCAGAAGAAAAGAGAGGTAAGTCGTGAGTCGCGCAAAGAGTCACCAAAAGCTTTCTGTTACTTTGCTTCGCAGTGGCGCAGGTCGTTTACCTGCCCATCGAGCAACCTTGCTAGGTCTTGGACTAACACGTCAGCGCCAAACGGTTGTATTAGAGGACACGCCCTGTATTCGCGGGATGATAAATCGAGTTTCTTATCTAATTAGTGTGGAGGCCGTGTAAACATGAAATTAAATACCCTAAAGCCCGCGGCAGGCTCGAGACAAAAAGTGCACCGTTTAGGAAGAGGGATAGGTTCTGGCTTAGGAAAAACCTCTGGTAAAGGACATAAAGGTCAAAAGGCGCGCGCAGGTGGCTATCATAAAGTTGGGTTTGAAGGGGGGCAAATGCCGATGCAGCGCCGGTTACCCAAGTTTGGTTTTACCTCTCGTTCAGCGCGATTTATGGCGGAGGTTCGATTAGACGCTCTGCACAAAATTAAGGGTGAAGTCGTGAATTTACAGACTTTATTTGAAGCCAACATTGTTTCGATGCCGATCAAAAAAGCAAAGATTATTTTAGCCGGTAAAGTCACGCGCGCTTTGACGGTACAAGGGCTTGCTGTTACCAAAGGCGCTAAAAATGCCATTGAAGCCGCAGGGGGCAAAGTCGAATAATTCATGCAAACCACATCTTCCCGATCAACAAAGCAAAATGGATTATCGGAATTAAAACAACGGATATGGTTTTTAGTGGGTGCGCTGCTCGTTTTTAGAATAGGTGCGCATATCCCGGTTCCTGGATTAGATCCGGCTCGATTGTCAGAATTGTTTTCCAATAGCCGAGGCTTGCTTGGATTGTTTAATTTATTTTCTGGGGGATCGCTTGCAAGATTAACGGTATTTGCGCTTGGGATTATGCCCTATATTTCCGCTTCTATTGTTATTCAATTATTAACAGTTGTTTGGCCACCGCTTGAACAATTAAAGAAAGAAGGACAAACCGGCAGACGAAAAATTTCTCAATATACCCGTTATTCAACCTTGGCTTTAGCTTTTGTGCAAGCCCTTGGGATGGCGCGTTACTTGGCGAATTCTGGGATCGCTTTGGATCCAAATCTTACTTATTATTTTATTGTCGCCTTAACACTGGTCACCGGAACGATGTTTTTAATGTGGCTGGGGGAACAGATAACCGAACGCGGGGTCGGCAATGGTATTTCATTAATCATTTTTGCAGGGATTGTCGCAGGACTACCCGGTGCGGTCATTAACACCTTAGAAAAAGTCAGTCAAGGGGAAATGCAGCCCATTGCTTTGGTCATTTTGCTGGTCATGTTGGTGGGCGTGATTGGATTTGTGGTATTCATTGAGCGTGGGCAACGGCGAATTACCGTCAATTATGCGCAAAGACAACAAGGACGTAAGATGTATGCCGCACAAAAGAGCCATTTACCCTTAAAGCTCAATATGGCGGGTGTTATTCCGCCGATTTTTGCGTCGAGCCTTATTTTATTTCCAGCAACCCTTGGACAATGGTTTGGCCAAACGCCCGGATTGGAATGGATGAGTACGATTGGCATGGTGCTTTCACCTGGGCAACCCATCTATATTTTATTGTTTGCGGTTGCGATTATTTTCTTTTGTTTTTTCTATACCGCTTTAGTCTTTAATCCCAAAGAGACGGCGGAAAATTTAAAAAAATCGGGCGGCTATATTCCAGGGATACGTCCGGGCGATCAAACTGCTCAGTATATTGATTCCGTGATGACTCGGCTGACCATGGTGGGGGCGATTTATATAACCTTGGTTTCGTTATTGCCAGAATTTTTGATTATGGGTTGGAATGTTCCCTTTTACTTTGGGGGCACTTCTTTACTGATTATTGTGGTGGTGGTGATGGATTTTATGGCACAGGTGCAGGCACACCTAATGTCCCATCAATACGAGTCATTAATGAAGAAAGCTAACCTTAAGGGCGTTCGCTAGGGGCTAGCCTTTTAGCGCGTAAAAGAGTAGTATTGTTGTCTATTTGTGCAGAGGCTTTGAGGATTGGAATGAAAGTTAGAGCATCAGTTAAAAAAATGTGTGATGAGTGCCGTATCATTCGACGAGAACGGGTCATCAAGGTCGTTTGTAAAAAATCGAGCAAACATAATCAAAGGCAGGGTTAATATGGCCATACGGGTATCAGGCGTTATACTTCCACCGAATAAGCACATTCGTGTCGCATTACGCAGCATCTATGGAATTGGGAACCCTCGTGCGTTGGCTATTTGTCAGCGAGCGGGCATCGACCCGATGACCAAAGTAGTGGATTTGAAAGAAGATTTCACCACGCCGTTGCAAGATGCCGTGAATGAATATGTTGTCGAAGGAGATCTACGCCGCAGAGTGGCGATGGATATCAAACGGCTAGGGGATATTAAATGTTACCGCGGCCTTCGGCATAAACGGGGCTTACCGGTTCGTGGACAACGAACCAAGACCAATGCACGCACGAGAAAGGGGCGTAAGCGTCAATCTCAAATCATTAAACCACAAACCACAGAAGCAAAATCGTAGGAAATTTAAATGGCAAAGCCAGCAGCAACAACCACCTCCAAAAGTCGCAAAAAGGCTAAACGCTCGGTGACAACCGGTGCCGTTCATATTTTAGCGTCTTTTAATAATACGATCATCACTGTTACGGATGCTCATGGTGAAACCCTTGCATGGCAAACGGCGGGAGGAGCTGGATTTAAAGGCTCGCGTAAAAGTACGCCGTATGCAGCACAAATGGCAGCGAGAAAAGCCATCCAACAGGCAAAAGAATACGGCTTAAAAAGCGTGGATGTTTTTGTGTGCGGTCCAGGGCCAGGACGAGAATCCGCAGTGCGTGCGGTGGGTGAAAATTGCATTATATTGCGAATCATCGATAAAACCGGGATCCCGCATAATGGATGTCGGCCAGAAAATGAGCGTCGAGTTTAATTGTTGAGGATAATGAAATGGCAAGATATTTAGGTCCTAATTGTCGAGTTTCCAGACGTCTTGGAACAGATGTTCGCTTGAGCCGACTCAGTAATTTAAGCGCAAAGTGTAATTTGGAAGCGCAACCGGGGATGCACCCTAAAAAAGCTCGACGAACCGATCACGGCAATCAATTATGCGAAAAACAAAAATTTAGATTTATGTATGGGGTGTTAGAAAAGCAGTTTCGTAAATATTACGCCGAAGCAGCTCGACGTAAAGGCGCTACTGGTGAAATATTATTCCAATTATTAGAGTGTCGTTTAGATAATGTCGTTTATCGTTTGGGATTTGGTAGTACGCGTGCCGAGTCTCGCCAATTAGTGCGGCATAAAGCGATATTGGTCAATGGTAAAATTGTTAATATTCCTTCTTACTCCGTAAAAGCGGGTGATGAAATTGAAGTGCGAGAAAAGTCTAAAACTCAAGTAAGGGTATCAGATTCTCTTCGGCTAGCCGAAGGAACTGGTTTTCCTGAGTGGGTGGAAGTTGATGTCAGTAAATTTAAAGGCACTTTCAAGCGCGTTCCCGATAGAAGTGAGTTGCCAGCAGAATTGAATGAACAATTGGTAGTTGAGCTTTACGCGAAGTAAGGAAGACTTTTGGTCCTGAGGAGCTATTCATGCAGCAACGTGCCGTAAGAGAATTTTTAAAGCCAAGATTGGTTGAGATCCAACAAGTGGGTTATCAACGTGCAAAGGTTGTATTAGAGCCACTGGAACGTGGTTTTGGACATACGTTGGGCAATGCGCTTCGACGTGTATTACTGTCGTCTATGCCGGGTTGTGCAGTAACGGAAGTGCGAATCGAAGGTGTATTGCATGAATATACGACCAAAGAAGGCGTGCAAGAAGATATTATTGATATCTTGTTAAATTTAAAGGGCATTGAATTTAAATTAGAAGGCCGAGATGAAGTAGAACTGAAGCTGATTAAACAAGGTGAAGGTGCTGTGGTTGCAGCGGATTTTGAATTACCGCACGATGTGAAAATCATTAATCCTCAACATGTTATTGCACACATGACCAAAGCGGGCGAATTAAATATGACGGTTCGTGTTGGGAGAGGGCGCGGTTACGTTCCGGTGAGTATGCGGCAAAATCCAGAAGAGGAAAGCCGCGAAATTGGTTGGTTACAATTAGATGCTTCTTTTAGTCCAGTCCGGCGTGTTACCTATGTGGTTGAAAATGCGCGTGTTGAAAAACGTACGGATTTGGATCGCTTGGTATTAGATCTAGAAACGAATGGAACGATTGATCCGGAAGAAGCGATTCGGTGGGCAGCCTCTATTTTGGTGGATCAATTATCGATATTTGTCGAATTAAAAGGTGAAAATAAAGCAGAACCTGTTCGCCTTAGTTCAGAAATCGATCCATTCTTATTGAGATCAGTCGATGATTTGGAACTTACAGTTCGTTCTGCGAATTGCTTAAAAGCAGAAAATATCTTTTATATCGGAGATCTCATTCAAAAGACAGAAGTTGAATTATTAAAAACGCCTAATCTTGGAAAGAAATCTTTAACCGAAATTAAAGATATCTTGTCAACAAAGGGTCTCTCACTTGGGACAAGGCTTGAAAATTGGCCTCCCGCAGGTTTACAACATGATAAATAAGGGTTTTGACTATGCGTCATAGAAAATCTGGTCGGCGGTTTGGCCGGACCTCAAGTCATCGTAAAGCCATGTTTCAGAATATGATTAATTCTGTCATTCGCCATGGAATGATCAAAACAACCTTACCAAAAGCAAAAGATTTGCGGCGTTTGGTAGAACCTTTAGTTACGCTTGCAAAGGAAGACAGCGTCTCAAAGCGCCGGTTGGCCTTTGCCAGATTAAGAGATAAAGAGGTTGTACAAAAATTATTTGTCGAGGTAGGCCCGCGGTTTAAAGGGCGTCCGGGTGGTTATCTTAGGATTTTAAAATGCGGCAATCGTAAAGGCGATTGCGCTCCAATGGCCATTGTTGAATTCGTGGAGCGTGGATAAATGGCGTACCGCAAGCCGCACGGTCGTTTTATAAAAAAGCCGGGACTATTCCCGGTTTTTTTTGTCTCTTAACATATCAATTTTATCCTATAATGCATATACACTTTGCGAAAAGTAGTTTGACATCGAACCAGCATTTAGGGATAATGTTGGTCAGGCCAATGCACTCGATCATTCACGTAAAAATGGGAAGGGCATAGATGCAAGCAACGCAACCGAAACCATTTAGTAAACTTCGAAATTTTTTCTGGCCTATTCATGGGTACGAACATAAAAAGCTAGTTCCCATGCTAGCGCTCTTCTTTATTATCTCTTTTGTTTATAATCTCTTAAGATGCATGAAAGTAACCTTAGTCGTGACTCCAGCAGGCTCAGGTGCCGAAGTCATCCCCTTCTTAAAAGTATGGGCAGTGTTGCCAGGCGCGGTCTTATTAACCTATATATACACACAGTTATCGAATCGGCTGAACCGTGAACAAGTCTTTTATACCATGCTGGCCTTATTTTTGGGGTTTTTCACCCTATTTTTATTGGTGTTATATCCAAACCGCGAATTTTTAGAATTAACAACGCTTGCGAATTTCTTGCAAAATAAATTGCCGGAGGGCTTTAAAGGGCTTATCGCGATTATTCGGCACTGGCCGTTATCGCTTTTTTATGTACTCTCAGAGCTTTGGAGTGCAGTAGTTTTATCCATGTTATTCTGGGGGTTTGCTAATGAGGTGACTTCGGTTGATGAAGCGAAGCGCTTTTATGCCATCTTTGCAATTGCCGCGAATTTCTCTGGGATTTTTTCGGGTCAATCTGCACAATTACTTACTTTACAAGAATATAACCCAAATCTGCCTTTTGGTACGGCAGCGTGGGAACAATCTTTAAATTTACAATTGGGCGTTGTTTTATTGCTCGGTATTATTATTGTGGTTCTCTTTCGCTTCGTCAATAAATCAATCACTAAAAAACCAATTCCAACCAACTCGTCATTAATCGCAAATTCCACTGATGATGAACCGATGCCAACGTTTACTTTGAGAGAATGTTTTGCGTATATCATTAAATCCCGCTACATGTTGTATATCGCTATTTTAGTGGTTGCTTACAACATTGTTTATAATCTTTCTGATGTATTATGGACTGATCAAATCAAACAACGATATCCCAATGCCAGCGATTTTAATGCTTATATGAATCAGATAACCACTATTACAGGGATCTTTGCCACACTCTCAGGTTTGATCCTATCTGGTAATGTCATCCGCCGTTATGGCTGGACGGTGACAGCTATGATTACGCCTATTCTATGGCTGGTGACCAGCGTTGGCTTTTTTGGCTGCATGTTATTTGAAACGAATAATTGGGTTTCAGATATGTTATACGCGATGTTCCACTTACCGGTCATCAGTCTAGTCTTAATGTTTGGTTCTGCGCAGATCTGTTTAGGCAGAGCTGCGAAGTATACCGTATTTGATGAAACCAAAGAGATAGCGTTTATTCCATTACCGAAAGAAGAACAACGCAAAGGTAAGGCAGTGGTGGATGGGATTGCTTCCCGTTTTGGTAAATCGGGTGGCTCTATTACTATTCAATTCTTGCTTGTCATGTGCGGCAATTTAGCTTTAACCATCCCCTATATTGCGGCGATCTTTTTAATTGTGATTACACTCTGGATTTTGGCGGTAAGAGGCCTTGGTCAAATGGTGAAGAAATCGATCGATCAAGTGGGCAATGAGAGTCTTGTGTCAGCCGGTGCTGAAGTCTCCGCAACAACAATACCCGTAACGAATTCTCCAGTCATTTCTTCCAATTAATATTTGCTTTTATTTAATGATTGAGAAGGGTTTGAAACCTTTATTTGTGTTAATTCACCATAATTGATCACAAGACGATTTTGTTCCCATAAAGTATTGCCAAGTGTTTCTCCTGTTTTCTTGATAATGTCCTTTTTAAGATCTGCCTCTGTTACATATTTTTGTCCGCCCATCGTTGCCTTTTCCAGTGGTCCAATTGAACGATTGTGTTGATATTTTTTATGGGGAACTGGGGGGTTCGTTAAATATTCTGGTGAATAACAGATGGTTGGTTGATAATCATGATACGCATGAATTAATACAAGCCTACCTGAATTCATTGCATCAGGATATCTTTTGGCCAATGCCATGTATAAATCAGGGATGTAAGCATCAATATGATAGGTTAATACCAGCGGGATCGAACTGTTTTTTAAATGCTTGTCAATATTGTCCAATAGTAATGGATGGACAAAGCCTTTTGGATCTAGACAGTCCATACTACTACACCGAATCGTTAAGCCCGGCTTTTGAAGATTTTTTAAAATAGCCTGGCTGTTATCATCAAATATAGCGGGATCAAAGTTTAGCACTATTGCCTGATGATTGAATTGTCCTAAAAAAGGAGGACACATTTGTAAAGCGGATCCAGCCGTTCCTATGGCAATCACCAATGCTTTTTTATCTTGATGTTGTACATCAAAGAAAACCGTTTCTACATTAGCGCAGCATTCTGCTTTAACGAGTTCCTTCTCATTTTCTGAAAATTGCCATTCATTGTCGAGCATTTTTTTGACCAAAATTCTTGCTAGGTTTAATGGATACCCATACTCGTTAGCAAGAAATTTTGCATAAGAATTGACATTATGGAAGTTTATGTTTGAGTTATAAGCCATCATTATATTTTTGCTGGTTTCGTTTGTATTTAATGTTTTTATTAAATCATCTATCGAAGGTAATTCCTTCTCTTTGCTTAATATGTTTTGTTCAGATTTTGCTAGGGTTGCTTTAAATAACATATGTTGTGCAATAATATCAGATACCGAACGGTTACATTTTAAAAAATCCCGAATAAAGGCAGAATATTCTTCTAAACTATTTCGCTTTATTTGTGCTAAAATAGCATATTGTGTAGCATTTAAATCTGGTAGCGGGTGCAAACAAGAAGTAATTTTCCTGGGGAGAGCTTCTAATAAATTTTCTAGCCATTCTTTGGATTTGGTAAGGTCAAATATTTCATCACATGGGAATACCAGCTTGGGTTTGTTAATTTTCTTATTTTCTTCTTGCTTTGCTTTTTCTTGGGCGCGTATTTGAGACCATCGCAACGCATTCTCTTCGTTTTGATTGTCCTTTTCATCTTTATCATTTTCATTATTATTGTTGTTGAAATCAGGGGGAATCGCTGCCATAAAATGTTCTCCAGATTTAGAAAGTATTTATATGCTTAAATTTTAACCTGTTTTTATTCCTATCACAAGTACGTTCTGGCCCTAAAAAGCAAAAAGCGTGGATATGCTCACTTTCTCATTTTGATTTATATCCTATACTAAAAAAAACAATTCAAGTAATCCATGAAGGGTAGGGGGTTTATGACCATAACACCATCCGAACAAAGACGCTTGGATGAATGGGACAAGCAGAAAAAAAAGGTCGTAGAAGAGGAAGAGAAGCGTCGCCAGCTTGCTGCTAGGCCAAGACCCATTATGCCGCTTATGCTATTTTCTTTCCTTCAGCATAAAAAACCAAAATTAAAGGGCAGTCGCAGTCGAAAATTAGCTGAATGGAGGCGAAGACGGCGGATGTTATTTGAAGAGATACTGAATGATGAGATTGAGAAACAAAGAAAAGAAAGATTAGAAAAATTGGAACACGAAAATCACGAATTTAAAAATAAATTATTGTCACACTATAAAAAAGAAATTCCAGAGCATGAATTAAGAATTTATTTATCTAAGATACGATCCTATAAACAATGAATGAAAACATTTACCCTTCTAGAACCTTCTTTAAAAACTGACCCGTATAGGATCCTTTCACTTTGGCAACCGTTTCGGGTGAGCCAACAGCAACAATTTGACCGCCATCATCGCCGCCTTCAGGACCCAAATCAATGATCCAATCGGCGGTTTTAATGACATCTAAATTATGTTCAATGATAATAATGGTATTCCCGCGCGCGGACAAGCGCTGTAATATTTCAATTAAATGCTTAACATCATGAAAATGTAAGCCAGTGGTTGGCTCATCGAGAATATAAAGCGTTTGACCAGTATCGCGCTTTGAGAGTTCTTTGGCGAGCTTAATGCGTTGTGCTTCGCCGCCGGAAAGCGTTGTAGCGCTTTGTCCAATTTTAATATAAGAAAGACCAACGTCAATCAAGGTTTCTAATTTTTTCGCAATGGTTGGGATCGCTTTAAAAAAAACCAATCCTTCTTCTGCCGTCATTTCTAATACTTCGTGAATATTTTTGCCTTTGTAGAGCACTTCCAAAGTTTCGCGATTATAACGTTTGCCATGACAAACATCACACGGCACGTAAATATCGGGCAAAAAATGCATTTCTACTTTAATAAGCCCATCGCCTTGACATGCTTCGCAGCGTCCGCCCTTCACATTAAAACTAAAACGACCTGGTTTGTAACCACGACTGCGCGCTTCTTGGGTATTAGAAAAGATATCCCTGATTTCTGTAAATAAACCAGTATACGTTGCAGGATTGGAGCGCGGGGTGCGGCCAATTGGGCTTTGATCAATATCAATGACTTTATCAACGTACTCTAAACCCTCAATACTGGTGTGTGCTCTTGCCTCCATTTGTTTGGCATCGTTTAACCGTTTGGCAGCAATGGGATACAAGGTATCGTTAATTAAAGTAGACTTCCCTGAGCCTGAAACGCCGGTGACGCAGGTGATAAGCCCGATGGGAAACGAGACAGTAATGTTTTTTAAATTATTCCCCGTTGCCCCGGTTAATTCAATTTGCCGGCTTTTGTCGATTTTTTTTCGTGATTTTGGAATGGGTATGGTTTTTTGTCCGGACAGATATTGTCCCGTCAACGATGTTTTAGATTTCATGATTTGTTGCGGGGTGCCTTGTGCCACAATAGTACCGCCATGTATACCAGCACGAGGACCAATATCAACCACATGATCAGCGCTTAAAATCGCTTCTTCATCGTGCTCAACGACAATGACGGTATTACCAATATCGCGTAAATGTACCAACGTTTTTAATAAGCGTGCGTTATCGCGTTGGTGTAAACCAATCGATGGTTCATCTAGCACATACATGACACCCACCAAGCCCGCCCCAATTTGGCTTGCCAAACGGATCCGTTGCGTTTCGCCGCCTGATAAGGTATCTGCACTGCGGCTTAAAGAAAGGTATTCTAAGCCCACATTCACCAAAAATTCTAATCGACTGCATATTTCCTTTAAAATTCTCTCGGCAATTTTACCTTTGGCGCCCGGTAATTTTAGTTTTTGAAAAAACTGCAAGGCTTTTGAAATCGCAAAACTGGTAATTTGGGGTAAGTCATGATCTGCAATAAAAACATGGCGGGCGGTTTCTTTTAGACGGGTTCCCTTGCAGGCGTTACAGGGCATTTGGGTGAGGTATTTTGCCAATTCTTCTCGGACATAATTGGAATCGGTTTCATGATATCGGCGTTCCATATTGTGGATGATGCCTTCAAACGTATGCTTGCGCGACACGATTTGTCCATTGTCTTGCACATAACGAAATTGAATTTCAGTATCCTCACTGCCATATAACAATATATCTTGAATTTTTTTAGGCAGTTTTTTAAAAGGCGTATCTAAATCGAATTTATAATGTTTGGCAAGAGAACTTAACATGCTATAGTAATAAAAATTATGGCGATCCCAATGTCGAATCGCGCCATTGGAAAGACATAAACTATCATCAATAATGACCTTTTTCGGATCCATAAATTGCTTGACGCCTAAACCATCACAAGTAGGGCAAGCACCAGAAGGATTATTAAACGAAAATAAACGCGGTTCCAATTCGGCTAAGCTATAGCCGCAACTGGGGCAAGCAAACTTGGAAGAAAAAATCATTTCTTCCAATACGTTGGTATTATCATCGACCACTAAAATAGTGACCAACCCTTTGGATAACCCAACTGCCGTTTCCAGCGAATCGGCTAAACGACTTTGAATGTCTGATCGCACTTTGAGTCTATCGACCACTACTTCGATGGTATGCTTGCGGCGTAAATCAAGCTTTGGTGCGTCTTCTAATTCTACAATGGCGCCATCAATGCGTGCGCGCACAAACCCTTGATTGCGCAGTTCTGCTAATTGCTGAATATGTTCACCTTTGCGCTCTTGTACAACCGGCGCAGTCAATAAGATCTTGGTGTCTTCTGGCAGCGCTAAAATATTGTCCACCATTTGACTGATGGTTTGCGCCATGAGCGGTTTTTGATGGGTCGGGCAATAGGGGGTTCCAACTCTCGCAAATAACAACCTTAAGTAATCATAAATTTCGGTAATCGTGCCAACGGTGGAGCGAGGATTATGTGAAACTGATTTTTGTTCAATGGAAATTGCGGGGGATAATCCTTCGATATGATCAACGTCTGGTTTTTCCATCAAAGATAAAAATTGCCGGGCATAGGCGGAAAGCGATTCTACATATCGCCGTTGACCTTCGGCATACAGGGTATCGAAAGCCAGTGAAGATTTCCCCGATCCAGACAGACCGGTAATAACAATTAATTTATCGCGCGGAAGATCGCAGTCGATATTTTTAAGATTGTGAGTACGGGCGCCGCGGATAGTAATTGTGTGCATAATTGCATAAACTATTTAATATTTTGGTGTGAGAAATTGCTACTATACGATAATTAACCGATTTTGTGAAGATGTTTGTAAAAAAGTAAGACTGATGACAGCCATGAATTCACTAGAACGAAAAGCGATAGGAGCATTAGCAGGTATTTTTGCGCTGCGAATGCTGGGCTTGTTTATGATTTTGCCAGTCTTCGCAATCTACGCCAACCAACTAAATCATGTTACGCCCAGTTTAGTGGGAGTGGCGCTCGGGGTTTATGGGTTAACGCAAGCCTTGCTGCAGATCCCTTTTGGCTTTGCTTCCGATCGCTTCGGTCGTAAGCCGATGATTATCTTAGGGCTTTTGCTATTTTGCTTTGGAAGTATGGCTGCGGCGTTGTCAGATTCGATTTACGGGGTGATTCTGGGGCGCAGTTTACAGGGGGCGAGCGCAATTGGCTGCGTCATTATGGCTTTGGCGGCTGATCTTACTCGTGATGCGGTGCGGGTGCGCGCCATGGCGATGATTGGGATCACTATCGGTTTATCCTTTGCCTTGGCAATGGTATTAGGGCCGATATTAAGCGAATGGTATGGGGTAACTGGGATATTTTGGTTAACGGCAGGACTTGCGGGGGTTGCGATCTTACTGTTATTGATCTGGGTACCAACACCCAGAACCATAAAATTTAATCAAGAAGTCAGTCCGCACCTGTCTCTTATCCCAAGGATTTTTAAACAACCTGAATTAAACAGTCTAACGCTGGGTGTCTTCGTATTACATGCCAGTTTAGTAGCTTTATTTTTAAAAATTCCCCTTTATATACAAGCACTTGGGTTTGTAACAGGGCAAAGTTGGCGATTTTATGTACCCGTCCTTTTGGGTTCTTTATTGGCCGCGATTCCCGCTTTATCGATAATGGAAAGAAAGGATCGGGTTAAAAGCGGATTGACGTTGGCATGGATTACGCTTGCAATAGCGGAATGGGGTATAGGGATATTTTTGGATTCCACGTTGGGGTTCGCTTTTAGCGTAGGGTTGTTTTTTACAGCTTTTAATATTCTAGAAGCAAGTCTGCCTTCTTTGGTTTCAAGGATTGCCCCGACCGGAACGAGAGGAACGGCGCTAGGGCTATATTCTTCCGCTCAGTTTTTGGGGTTATTTTTAGGAGGCGTTATCGGTGGTTGGTTGGACGCCAGTTATGGTATGGTGGGAATATTGTTATTCTGCATTATATTAGCAGTCATCTGGCTTATTGTAGATTTTATAGTCAATTTTAAGAGGGGTTTACCATGGCAAGAGGGTTAAATAAGGTCATGATTATGGGGAACTTAGGTGCGGATCCTGAAGTTCGATATATGCCAAGCGGGGCAGCGGTCACCAATATTCGGGTGGCTACAAGCGATGTCTGGAAAGACAAGCAATCTGGAGAACGCCAAGAACGAACTGAATGGCATCGCATCGTATTATTCAATCGTATTGGTGAAATTGCTGCCCAATATTTACGCAAAGGTTCTCGCGTTTTCATCGAAGGTTCGCTTAGAACCAATAAATGGCAAGATCAGAATGGTAACGAACGCTATACCACTGAAATTATTGCAAACAGCATGCAGTTGATGGATTCTAAAGGCGGTAGTGGCGGCGCTGCGTTTGATGCAGCTGATATGCCAGAAGAAACAAACGCACCGGTTCAAAACACCACGCGCCGCCCAGCGCCAGCAAAGGCAGCCGAACCTGCTATGGCAGATGAAGAGTTTGACAACGACGTTCCGTTCTAATCTAAAATCAGCATATTTTTAGTTGGAAGCATCCTAGTCTCTAGAAGATATTTTCTAGAGACTAGGATGGGTTAGGGTAATGAATTTGTTATTTTCTGCTTAAAAAATTGAATAAGTTCATATTTTTTGTCTGAATGTAATACGCCGCCGCGTCGCAAAATCTCAAAGAGCGCAATCTCTGGAAATTTTTGATAGGTTTCGATGCGTTTCAAAATTTCCTTTCCGGAAAATTTTTTAGATTCAATTCTTTGTAAATGACTAAAAGATAGATCAAATAAGGATGCGAATTCTCTTAGAGTTAATCCGAGTTCTTCTCGAAATTTTTTCAGATCCGCAGGTGAAAAATGTTCTAAAAAAAGAGGTTCAAAGATGAATGAAGAAGGTCCTTTTTTACCAATTGTGCATAATAAAACAAAAGGATCATTTTCTTGTTCGGAAATTTCTAACGCTTTGCAATAATCCAGGTAGGCGGGATTGTCTTTGGAAGGAATTCGATCTTGAAAAGCAGTAAATAAAGTGGATGATTGATAGTACTGTTGCGTAAGCGGTAATTCAGGCCCTAATGGAATGACAGCCTTGCTGTTAAGGTATTTGAGATCATATTCAAAATAAAACTGTTTTTTATTTGTATTCAGTTCCCCAGTAAGTGTTCCTACAAAGATTCGAGTTCTTCGTTTTTCTAAATAGACTAAAACTCCGTGAATATCATGAATATTGGGTTCTAGTTTAGGATTCATTGGACATCTCTTTATATCGTTTGGTTACTAAGCGTTTAAGTGAATTTTTTCTTTTGGGTGAAATAAAGGATTGTTCTATAAGATTTAAAATATCTGAATAAGCTGAACTTGCTTGTTTAATAAAATTTTCAACAACACTGCCGTATCTCAATCGTTTAAATTCCTTTATGTAATCTTTCATGGTTGGCTCTTCCGTTGCTTGAGTACTAATTTTTCCGCGAGGCTCATGATTGGCATCTAGTAGAAAATCTTCTTCAATGGCTAAATAACTGGGATTATCGTATATAGGGGCAAGAGAAAGGCCTCTATTGGTTTGAATGAGTCCTAGGTTTCTACCATGTCTATCATGATTGCCAATGAGGGAATCAAAAAGACACATTTGAATAAAATGGATAATATCCTCGCGTTTTCCGGTTTTTTCTTGAATGATACGAATGAGGATTTGACAATTAAAATCTTTAGGATTTTTCAGATAACGATATATATGTACCAAATCTCCGCCTGGAAATGCTTGCATAAAATTTTTAACGACGAAAGTGGCCAGGGTATTCTCAAATTGAATGAGATAATATTCTGGAACCTTCATTTTTAATGCGCTGGCTATCTCGTTGCATAAATACTCAGTTGCTGGAAGTTCGGGGTACTCCGGTTGTTCGACTTTTAGGATATAGTCATTTTTATTTAAAGTCGCAGAATATTTTTTAAATTTTCCTTGAAAGGAACTCATATTGATAGTATGAAAAGGAGATAAATGTAATGGATCATGACTTTCTTTATCTTGTGTCCTTAATGCTAAGTCCATAAAGTTCATCTGGTGTGGGAGATTGAACCATTTTTTAAAACATTTAAGATGTAGCCCATGGACTCTTATCCTTTCCGAAGGCGAAAAGTTTTGGCAACAATAATAACAAGTAGCATTTAATTTTATGGTCATTGTCGACCTACTCATAATTGAATGGCTTAATATAGTATATAAAATTTGTTATGAAAAAGCAACATAAATAA
>JAJZUR010000098.1 GCA_021848375.1 Pseudomonadota bacterium
GCGGAACATGGGGCCTTTTCCTCGAAATAAAAAAGTGATTATGTGTCATGGCGTGTTTGATGTTGTACATCCAGGCCATGTCAGACATTTATTGTATGCGAAAAGTAAAGCCGATATTTTGGTGACCAGTATTACGGCGGATATGCATATTTATAAAGGAAAATATCGACCCCATGTTCCGCAGGATTTGCGCGCGATCAATTTAGCCGCTTTTGAAATGGTGGATTATGTTTTAATAGACAAGAATGCAACTCCTTTGGATAATATAGCGGCATTACAACCTGATTATTTTGCAAAAGGTTATGAATATGTAACAGGGGGAATGCCGCCAAAGACTTCTCAAGAAGCTGAGATTGTGGAATCTTATGGTGGAGAAATTATATTTACACCTGGCGATATTGTGTATTCTTCATCGAATTTAATTAATTTAGCCCCTCCAGAGCTTAAGATTGAAAAATTGCTGGTTTTAATGGAAGATCAAGGCATTAATTTTGATACTTTGCGTGATACCATCAGCAAATTTTCTCAATATAAAGTGCATGTAGTTGGAGATACGATCGTTGATAGTTATACGCAAACTGCCATGATCGGCGGACAAACAAAGACACCAACCATGAGTGTTTTATATGAGAATCGTCACGATTATATTGGGGGCGCTGCTGTAGTCGCTAAGCACTTATGTGCTGCTGGCGCAAAGGTGATATTTTCGACGGTTCTAGGACAGGACGAGTTTAAAGATTTTGTGATCAAAGGATTAGAAGAAGCGGGTGTTCAGTGCGAGGCCATCTTAGATTCTACTCGGCCAACGACCAATAAAAACGCGATTGTGGCTGGGAATTATCGGTTATTAAAAATTGATACTTTGGACAATAGCTCTATTTCGGATCATATTTTACATGAAATATCTGCTGCGATTCGGGACATAAAATGTGATGCGATTATTTTTAGCGATTTTCGTCATGGGATTTTTAATCGACGTACTATCCCTGAATTGTCTGCCGCTATTCCAAATGGCATTTATCGGGTCGCTGATAGCCAGGTTGCAAGCCGCTGGGGAAATATTACGGAGTTTCAAGGGTTTGATTTGATTACGCCCAATGAACGTGAAGCGCGGTTTGCTTTAGCTGATCAAGACTCTGGTGTTCGACCCTTAGCGGCTAATTTATATGATAGGGCAAAGTGTAAAACGTTAATATTAAAGTTAGGCGATCGGGGTCTTATTACCTGTCGAAATGATAAGCATGAAGATTTAGATTCTTTTTTTGTGGTGGATAGTTTTGTTGAAAAATTGGTGGATGCGGTGGGCGCGGGAGATGCCTTATTAGCTTATGCAACCTTGGCGATGTTAGCCACAAAATCTGAAGTCATTGCAGCCATTTTGGGTTCTATAGCGGCTGCCTGCGAGTGTGAATATGATGCCAATATTCCCATTACGCCGGAACGTGTCATCGCAAAAATAAATGCATTAGAAAGGCAGGCCAGTTATTCTTGGGAAAAGCAGAAAACTGAAGCAGTGACATGCGTGTAATTGTTGTTGGGTTAGGTGTACAGGGTCATAAACGTCGGGAATTTGCTGGAGAGGATTTTATTGCATCCGTTGATCCCGTCAATTTATCAGCGGATTATAAAAATTGTGAAGATGTACCGTTATCCGCTTACGATGCTGCGTTGTTGTGTGTGCCAGATGAGCCAAAAGTAGAACTTATCACTTATTTCTTAGATCAGGGTAAGCACGTTTTGGTGGAAAAACCTCTGTGGGCGCCGAATGAACAAACACTTCTGACTTTAGAAAAGCTGGCGCACTCTAAAGGGGTTGTCTGCTATACAGCGTATAACCATCGTTTTGAGCCTCATTTTATTAAAATGAAAGAACTGATCCGCTCGGGCATGTTGGGCGAGATTTATCATTGCCGATTATTTTATGGCAATGGAACGGCGCGTGTGGTGCGAGGATCTCCTTGGCGTGATAAGGGTTCTGGCGTATTACCCGACTTGGGTTCACATTTATTGGATACCGCCAATGATTGGTTTGGGATTTTGGATGCAAATTTTTCGCTTATATCGAGTCGATGTTTTGAAAACCGTGCGCCTGATCATGTTATCTTTAAAAGTTTAGCGATTAAACCGCAATTTGAGATGGAAACCACTTTATTATCCTGGAAGAATCATTTTAGTTGTGACATTTTAGCGGAGAAAGGCTCAGCTCATATTTCCTCTCTTTGTAAATGGGGACCTGCAACCTTCAGCCATAGAACTCGAGTTTTCCCCAGCGGCCGGCCAAAAGAAGAATCCATCACCTTAGTGCAAGAGGATCCGACCTGGGCTGCAGAATATAAACATTTCAAATACTTATGTGAAAATAATATCCAAACTGATCTATCTAGTGATCGATGGTTAAATCAAACCTTGCGCACCTTAAGTAAGGTTGTGCTAGAGGAGATGGCATGAATAAACCCATTGTTGGTTTTGCAGGTATGACACACCTTGGTATCAACTCGTTAGTTGCGGCTGCAGAACGGGGTTTTCATGTCGTTGGTTTTGATACCAATATGATGGCTATCAATCGATTGAAAAATCAAGATCCGCCGGTTGTTGAGCCTCAATTGATAGAACTTATGGTAAAAAATACCAAACAGATTACTTTTACCGCTGAAAATAATGATTTGGCGCAGTGTGACATTGTTTACATTGCAGCGGACGTTCCAACCAATGACAAAGGACAGAGCGAGTTAACCGTCATTCGGCAACTCATTGATAATGTGGTAAATGTATTAGCCAAAAATGCAATTTTAGTGATTTTATGTCAAGTCCCGCCTGGTTTTACGCGAGCGCTGTCATTTCCGAAAGAGAGATTATTCTATCAAGTAGAAACCCTTGTCTTTGGTCAGGCTATTGATCGTGCACTTAACCCAGAACGTTTTATGGTCGGATTTGCCATCCCCGAGCAGTCGCTGCCGCCCAGTTATCATACACTACTCTCAGCTTTCCAGTGTCCTATTTTGCCGATGCGCTATGAAAGTGCAGAATTGGCGAAGATTTCGATTAATTTTTGTCTGGTTGCCAGTATTAGTGTTGCCAATACCCTAAGCGAGGTTTGTGAAAAAATTGGTGCGGATTGGTCTGAAATTGCGCCCGCTTTAAAATTAGATAAACGGATTGGCCCATTTGCCTACCTTGCCCCGGGTTTAGGGATTGCTGGTGGAAATTTAGAGCGAGATTTAACGACCATATTGGAATTGTCACGAGAACACGGCACTGAATCTGGTATTGTATCGGCTTGGATTAAGAATAGCCAATATCGCCGAGATTGGGTATTGCGTAGTTTACATCAAGAATTACTTGCTAAAAACGACAACCCAACCATCGCGGTATTGGGTCTTGCGTATAAGGAAAATACCGATAGCATTAAAAATTCTCCTTCACTTGCGCTGTTAAGCGCGTTAACAGCATATCGGGTAAAAGTCTATGATCCCGTCGTGCCAGCCAGTGTTGCTGCAAAAGCAGAAGGTACGTTAAACGCTGCGGATGCAGTGCAAGGGGCTGATGCGCTGATTATTATGACGCCTTGGGCAGAATTTAAAGAACTGACATTGACAATTTTGCAAAAGATGAAGGGCCGATTGATCGTTGATCCTTTTCGCATTTTAAAGGGTCATGAGATTAAGAAAGCAGGATTCCACTATTTAACTTTAGGAAAGAGCAGCGTATGTTAAAGCATGGTCATGAAAAACCTCAAAATCCTTCCCGCGTTGTGGTATTAGGTTCACAGGGCTTTGTGGGAAGCCATATTGTTCAGGAATTAAAGAATCGGGGCATTAATGTTTTAGCTTTATCAAAGCATCAACTGGATCTGTTGGATAATGGTGCTAGCGCGAATTTGTTGGGTTATTTAAAACCCGAAGACGCTTTAGTAGTAGTTTCAGCCATAGCGCCTTGTAAAAATAACAGCCAGTTGTTGAATAACCTCAAGATGATTCAAGCAGTGACTGATGCGCTTGAAAAGATAACTGTGTCACAGATTGTGTATATCAGTTCAGATGCAGTTTATGCAGACCAGGTTAGCCTTGCGAATGAGTCTTCAAAGTGTGAGCCTTCCACGCTACATGGGATGATGCATAGTGCGCGAGAATTAATGCTGAAGGCCACCGTCAAAGTGCCGTTGGCTATCTTGCGTGCAAGTCTTCTTTATGGATTAACGGATCCGCATAATGGCTATGGACCAAATCGGTTTAGGCGGCTTGTGGCAGAAGATAAAACCATTACTTTGTTTGGTGAAGGTGAAGAGAAACGTGATCATATTCACATAGAGGATGTCGCTAAGATAGTCGCTTTAACGCTGCAACATCGTAGTCAAGGAACTTTGAATATTGCAACAGGGCAATCTCATTCATTTCGGGAAGTCGCGGAGATGATTGTTTCGCATTCAAGAAAACCGATTACTATTCAAGGAACGCCGCGACAAAACCCTATTACCCATCGACATTTTGATATCACTGCGTGCCATCAAGCTTTCCCTAACTTTCATTATACTGCATTAGAAACGGGTCTCATCAAGATAATCCAAGAGGAAGGAGCTATCGCATAATGGTTGAAGTCGATTTATTAAAAGCTTTACCCAAAACGAAACGGAATATTCAAATGCGATCGGAAGGCAAAGATCCAGAAGTTATTGCAGCTGCAAAACAATATGGTCAATTATACTTTGATGGGCCGCGTGAATATGGCTATGGCGGATATCATTATGATGGCCGTTGGATCCCCGTTGCTAAAGATATTATTGATTATTTTCAACTAAAACCAGGCGATAAGGTATTAGACATAGGCTGCGCCAAAGGATTTTTGGTGAAGGATTTGCTGAAGGCATGCCCCGGATTAGAAGTTTTTGGCATGGATATCTCAGAATACGCTTTATTACATTGTGATCCGGAAGTCATTGGGCGTTTACATTTAGGAAATGCTGAGAAATTACTCTTTCCAGATGATAGTTTTCAATGCGTTTTGGCATTGAACACCCTTCATAATCTTCCACGCGATAAAGTGATAACTGCGTTAAAGGAAATACAACGCGTATCGGGGGGGAAGGCCTTTGTACAGGTTGATTCTTATCATACAAAAGAGCAGAAAGCCATCTTCGAAAGCTGGGTATTAACCGCAGAATTTTATGATTATCCTGAAGTTTGGTTGCGGGTTTTTGCAGAAGCAGGTTATACCGGAGATTACTATTGGACTGTCATAGAGTAGCTTGGGGATTGTCTTTTGAAAGTATCTAAGAGTCATTCACATATTCCGAAACGCGTAGTTATTTTGGGGGCAGAGGGCACAATTGGCTTTGCGCTTGCTCGTGTACTGCGAGCATTACAAATACCTATTTTAGCATTATCGCGTAAAGAAATAGATCTAACCGGTGATGAAGCTAGTAAACATCTTTCCGCTTTATTTC
>JAJZUR010000099.1 GCA_021848375.1 Pseudomonadota bacterium
TTCCGATCTTTTGGCTGTATTTTAACAGACAGAATTTTATAGTCTGAAAGATTTCTGCGATTTTATCTTCTACGTCTGTGGCAACGTTACACCCTTTTGCCCCTGATATTTACCTTGTCGATCTTTATAGGAGGTTTGGCAAACCTCGTCGGATTGGAAAAAGATCATTTGCGCAACGCCTTCGTTGGCATAGATTTTGGCGGGGAGCGGCGTGGTATTGGAAAATTCTAATGTTACATGTCCTTCCCATTCCGGTTCAAGCGGCGTCACATTCACAATAATACCGCAGCGCGCATAAGTCGATTTGCCTAAGCAAATGGTTAACACATTGCGCGGGATCTTGAAGTATTCAACGGTTCTGGCTAACGCAAAGGAGTTTGGAGGGATAATGCAAATTTCCGATTGTATATCGACAAAACTACTGGAATCAAAGGCTTTTGGATCAACAATTGCGGAATTGATATTGGTAAAAATTTTAAATTCATTCGCGCAGCGAACATCATATCCATAACTAGACGTGCCGTAAGATACGATTTTACCATTTTTGTCCTGACGAACTTGCGTCGCAGCGAATGGGCTAATCATCTCTTGTTCCACTGCCATTTTTCGAATCCATTGATCGGATTTTATACTCATTTCACTTCCCCTTTTTTTATGAAACCACAATACTTGGAATAACAACGCTGTAATCGCGTGGACGTAGTGACAACTCTGCCCCTACCCTTCGCGCAAGCTTTTGATACAATTTTGCAACGTTTCCCGTTGGATCTGCGATAACACTCGGTTGGCCGCTATCCGCATGTTCGCGGATTTGAATGTCTAACGGTAGTTGCCCTAAGAACGGCACGGCAAACTGCGAAGCCATTTTGATTCCCCCATCTGATCCAAAAATAGCTTCCGCGTGTCCACACTGACTACAGATATGCGTACTCATATTTTCAACAATGCCCAAAGCCGCAATCCCTAATTTTTGGAACATCGATAATGCTTTTTTAGCGTCTGATAAGGCAACATCTTGCGGCGTTGTTACAATCACCACACCCGCAACGGGGATCTTCTGCGCCAACGTGAGTTGAATATCTCCAGTGCCTGGCGGCAAATCAATGATTAAATAATCAACCTCATCCCAAGCCGTTTCAAATAATAATTGCTGTAACGCGCTGCTCACCATCGGACCTCGCCATACCATCGCGGCATCTTCTGCAACGAGATACCCCATCGACATGGTTTGCAATCCATAGCGCATCACAGGTTCCAGGCGCTTATTGTCTTTAATGACCGGTTTTTGCTGAATACCAAGCATCAATGGCTGGCTTGGTCCATAAATATCTGCGTCTAAAATGCCAACCCGCGCACCTTCGGCTTGTAGCGCTAAAGCCAAATTCACCGCGGTTGTGGATTTGCCAACCCCCCCCTTTCCGGAGGCAATTGCAATGATATTTTTAATTCCAGGAATGGGCTTGAGATTGGCTTGAGGTAAATGTTTGTTTACTTTCCAATCTATCGTTATCTCAAGTTTTAAGCCGCCTAAGTGAGGGATCAATAATTTTTGAAGCAGAGCAATGATATCGTTATTATGATGAATGACGGGATAACCAAACCGCAAGGCGATTGATACCCTATCTGCTTGAATATTGAGCGATTTCAATACATTAGCCGATACGAAGTCTTGCTGCAAAGTCGGATCAAGCGCCGATTGCAGGATAGATCGAATCAAGGTTTCAGAGACGGGATGAGTCGAAATCATGCGCTATCATCGCATAAATGGGATGCTTTGACGAGATAAGGGGAGAAGACGTCAGCGTTTAATGGACAACGCCAAGAGAATCAAGGGCGTGCAAAATGGCAATTTCTAAATCCACGTCTTTTTGATCATGCGTGGAGTGCATATTTTCTGCTTCGGCGATTCGGCGCAACTGAATATCATAACGCCAAGTTTCTAGTGCTCGGATTTTCTCTTCCTTAGTTAAATGGATTTTTGCATCCTGCAGAATCTCCTCCGGTGATTTAAAAACACTGGCGGGGTTAAAAATTGCCGTATCGATATCCACTTGAACCATGTATCTACACTCCAGACCTATTACGAACATGACAATGGTTGACTGTTCTATATCATTACACCAAATAGGCTTTACAAAATTCCCTTTAGACCATTTTACTCCACTATCGGGCGAATAATTAGAAAACATGAGTAAAATATGACTTTTAAGCCTTCCCAGAAAACGGTATGCTAGTTTGCTGTAATTTCCATCAAAACCTTGAGAATTAAGTTAAATGACAAATAAACGTAAATTACTCGTCACAGCAGCCCTGCCCTATGCCAATGGCCCTCTGCATTTGGGTCATATGGTGGAATATATTCAGCCAGATATTTGGGTGCGCTTTCAAAAAATGTTAGGGCATACTTGTTATTTTGTGTGTGGGGATGATGCACACGGTACACCGATTATGTTGCGCGCTGAAAAATTAGGTATTACGCCAGAGCAACTCATTGCAGAGTCGTATCAGTCGCATATTGCGGATTTAAACGGATTTTATATTGGCTTTGATAATTTTCATACCACACACTCCCCAGAAAATCAGAGCCTCGCCAATGAAATATATCAGCGGCTTTTGCAACAGGGGGATATTACCAAACGCACTATTAAACAGGCCTTTGATCCCATCAAAAATCTTTTTTTACCCGATCGCTACGTTAAAGGCGATTGTCCAAAATGCGGCGCAAATGATCAGTACGGCGATAGCTGTGAGGTTTGCGGCGCAACCTATAGTCCACTCGATTTGAAAAATCCGATTTCTGTTGTTTCGGGTGTAACTCCCATTGAAAAGGAATCTGAACATTATTTCTTTTGCTTAGATCACTATGAAAGCTTTTTAAAAGAATGGACAAAAAGTGGTCATCTTCAAACCGAAATCAGCAATAAGCTTGATGAATGGTTTACAGCAGGACTACAACAATGGGATATTTCGCGGGATGCTCCGTACTTTGGTTTTGAGATCCCCGACAGTCCCGGTAAATATTTTTATGTCTGGTTAGACGCCCCCATCGGTTATATGGCGAGCTTTAAAAATCTGTGTACTCAAAATCCAAAAATATCTTTTGCTGAATTTTGGAGCAAAGGAAGTGAAACTGAATTAATTCACTTTATCGGAAAAGACATTGTTTATTTTCACGCACTCTTTTGGCCAGCAATGCTAGAGGGCAGTCACTATCGTACGCCAAGCAATATTTATGTGCATGGATTTTTAACAGTGAATGGCAAAAAAATGTCTAAATCGCGCGGCACTTTTATTACCGCAAGCACCTATTTAAAACATCTGGACCCAGAATATTGCCGCTATTATTTTGCCAGCAAATTGGGCAGCGGCACGGAAGATATTGATTTTAATGCCGAAGATTTTGTACAACGGATCAATTCCGATTTGGTTGGCAAATTAGTGAATATTGCCAGCCGTTGCGCTGGATTTATCACTAAGTTATTTGGCGGCAAACTTGCAGTACAATGTAGTAAACAAAATCTCTATCAAGAATTTGTCATCGCCGGGGATTTAATCCGCACTTGCTATGAAGAACGGGAATATAACAGCGCGATTCGAGAAATAATGCGGCTAGCGGATGTTGCTAATCGGTACATCGATGCACAAAAACCATGGATCCTTGCAAAATCGCCCCAAAATCTCCTTGAAACGCAAGAGGTCTGTAGTATGGGCATTAACATGTTTCGAATACTGGTTACTTATTTAAAACCCATATTGCCTCAGTTAGCAGAAAACGTCGAGCGTTTTTTAAATACAAAGCTCACTTGGGAAGATCGTAATATGCCTTTGATCAATCATACCATCCAACCCTTTAAACCCCTATTACAACGCGTCGAATTAAATGAGGTAATTGCAATGACAGATGCATCCAAAGAAAATATACCCCCGACAATCACTTTAACGGATGGTCCATTGATTCTGGATCCGATCCGAGAAACCATTAGCATCGAAGATTTTGCCAAAATCGACCTGCGGATCGCAAAAATTGTGAATGCAGAACCTGTTGAAGATGCGCATAAATTATTAAAGTTAACGGTGGATATCGGCGGCGATCTGCGCACCGTTTTTGCTGGAATCAAAGAAGCCTATACAGCAGAAGATTTGATCGGAAAATTAACGGTAGTGGTTGCCAATTTGGCGCCTCGCAAAATGCGTTTTGGGCTTTCAGAAGGCATGGTTTTGGCTGCAGGCCCTGGTGGCAAAGATCTGTGGATCTTGGAACCCCATACGGGTGCAACACCCGGTATGCGCGTTAAATAAATGCAAATCGCCATCATTCGGGAAATAGATTGCGTTGGCTGCGGCAAATGTATACCTGCATGTCCAGTGGATGCCATCATCGGTGCACCCCAGTTACTGCATGGAATTTTTACCGATGAATGCATTGGCTGTGGACTTTGTGTTGCCCCTTGTCCAATGGATTGCATTGAAATGCAGGAAAATCCCATTCAACCTGGTAGCTTAGAAAAAAAGGCGCGCGCCTTGCATGCAAAAGAGCGCTATCTTGCACGCCAACAGCGTTTGCTTCAAAAAGCTCAAACTTTATTGCCACTTCCCTTTGATCCTACCGAAAAAATAACGATCCGCCAAGAAATAAAGGCTGCCATAAAAAGGCGAGAAACAAATCGAGTACATCATGCAAGTCAAAAATCGAGTTGAGATCTTTAAACGCTTACAAGCACAAAATCCACATCCAACCACTGAACTTATTTATCATACCCCTTTTGAATTATTAATTGCGGTTATCTTATCCGCACAAGCAACCGATATCAGTGTCAATAAAGCAACGTCAATCCTCTTTAAAGTCGCCAATACGCCGAAATCGATATTGGCATTGGGCCCAAAAAAGCTTAAACAATATATTCAAACGATTGGCTTATATAACACGAAAGCAACCAATATACTAAAAACATGTGAAAAACTGATCCGCGAATTTAATTCAGAGGTACCTAACACCCGAGAAGCCTTAGAAAGCTTGCCCGGTGTAGGCCGTAAAACTGCAAATGTCATTTTAAACACTGCTTTCAATCAACATACACTTGCCGTCGATACCCATATCTTTCGCGTCGCCAATCGACTTGGTTTAGCCAAAGGTAAAAATCCGCTGGAAGTCGAGCAACAATTATTAAAAGCCATCCCCGCCGAATTTCTAAAAGATGCACATCATTGGCTAATTTTACACGGCCGCTATGTCTGTGTTGCGCGCAAACCTAAATGTGCTGAATGTATCTTATGTGATCTCTGCGAATATCCACATAAAATGGTTCTATGAAGAATAAAGTGGGTAATCAAATTTTAGCTTTCCACATAAAAAATAGATCATGTTGATAAAATTTTTCACGCAGCGATATCCTCG
>JAJZUR010000100.1 GCA_021848375.1 Pseudomonadota bacterium
GATCAAGAAAAAGCAACAAAATATAAATTAGATACCTTCCAAACCTTGCGAGGTAATGTTGAAAAAATTAAAGCATTAGCCATTAAAAGAAGCCATAAAGATCACCGAAATTATTTCTACCAAGCTAAAACGACAGATGCTAAGACTGACTACGCTTTTGCAGGAAGACTGTTAGCTAAAGTTGAAGATGCTAAAAATGCGCCAACGACAAATGATCCTACCAAAGATCGTGAAAATTTCAAGAAAGCTGTTAAAGCTTTTAATAAAGAATTCAAAGGATTTAAAAACCGCAGTAAGGCCAGAGATAATTTCCGTAAAGATGTCGAAAAAGAATTTAAGCTTATCAAAAAATATGGAAATAAATTATCAGATTTACGAAAAGATTTAGCAAAAAATCCTAATTCATTATCAGCCAAACATAAAGTTGAACAGATGGAACGAAAAATTGCAAAACATGAATCAAAAGCTGTTAAAAATAGAAAAATTTATGAAAACGCTCAAAAATTATCAGATACGCCTGCTGAATCTATGCAATCTGAGTCACCTGCGCCATCTGAACCATCACTTGTGAAACCTCAACCTACACCACCTGCGCCGTCTGCGTCACCTGTCGCGCCATCTGTGCAACCTACATCTACCCCAATTGCAGCAGTTACGACTAAACATGCATCTACAACACAACAAACTAATTCGGCTTCATTACCAAATACCGCCGCTACTGCGCCCACATCTCCCACCCCGTTACCGCAACACACTTCGATGCGTGCTGTCGTTAGCGCAAAAGCCATTAAATTTGATCAAGTGCTCTCAAAAACCCTAGAGGAGTTAAAAAAAATACGAAGTTCAAATTTGGATATTTATTCCAATTGTACAATCGATTACAAATATCAATCTGCAACGTCTGCAAAACCTGAAACTAGAAGTATTCAGATTAAAGAAGGTGGAGTCGTCAAATGTACACTCGACTTAATTGATAAAGATGGAGATAAAGACAATAAAATAATGAGGGCTACATTTCCTAAGGAGCCGGAACCAAAAATCTATCGATTAGCCCTTAGCTTGATGGCCTTAAATAGTCCTGATAAAGATATTCCACGAGAGTTTACCATTACTCCAGGAGAAAAAGACAAACCTAAGAGTATTTTAGGATTATATGAAGCTGCACGTGCAGATGGATTTCATGCGGCAAAAGTCGAAAATGCGAGTGAATATTTCCCAGACACCCCCGCTTCAGGCTCACCTTCACACGCAGATTATGTAGCAATCCAACAATTAGAACAAAAAGAGTTGGAGCAGCATCGTACTGCCTTTATTAGGGAAGAGTTGAAAGAAGCAAAACCAATTGAAGTACCTAAACGTAGCCAAAGCTTTAGTTAATATTGATAAACTGATGAAATCATACCTGTTCAGAGGAATGAATTCGACAAACGGGTTTTAAAGAACAGGTACGACAAGTATTTGTACCTGCCACTGGATCAACAGTTGCAACCCCCTCACTAAAATCTTTTGCTAAAGACCTTATTGATTGTTCCCAGGTTTTGCATTGTGAATCCCAGTCTATTTCTGCGCCGTAGGAGCGCATTTTTTCGGGTGTTTTAACACCTGGAAGTAAACTCTCCTCTGCTGCCACACCTTGAAATTTTACCGCATCAGGACGCACGATCGCATATGCTATCCCCTGCGCTTTTGCTTCTCGCGTAACGCCATATAAGGGTAATTGCGGCTCAGTCGGACGATCCCCAAACCAACTGCCAAGAAAAGTTTCACCGGTTTTATAATCGATAATGACTTCTTGATCTGCAACACGATCAATTCTGTCAATACGAATTTTAAATTTCAAACCTTCCAATTCGATGATTTTTTCGGCTTCTCGCGCAACAATCTCAAAGTCGGGACGCGTTTTATCTAATGTGATGAGGCGGAAAATTAAATTAAAAGTTCTTTCTCTCTCTAAAGCTAAATAAGTGGGTGTTAAAATACTGGGGCGTTTTTGTTGCCATCGTTGAAAGACTGTGTTAATTGCTGTCGTAAGGCGATTATTAAGATCGGTCTCTGAAAGAGCCAATAATTGGGCTTGATTGTCTAACCCTTCCCAAAAAAGATGTAACACTTGATGAATGATTTCTCCTCGTTCTGCTGCGTTTAAATCCAGGGAACGCGGCATTGGTAATGATGCTGCGCCTAAGCGTACTTCCACAAAGGCCCGAAAAGGACAAAGGGCTTGTAATTTTATGGCACGTGTACCACCAGGAATGTGGTCGGTATTGGCTAATTTTATAGATTTTTCTTCTCCTGCGCTCTGAAAATCAGGCGATCTAGAAATGGATGAATTAGGAATCCAATGAGAAATTTCCAAAGCCGGTAATTCTGGCAACTTCTCCAATAACGCACTTATCGTACACGAATGTCCATCCAATTCTATTGGATAGCTAAAGATAATTTCTTTGCCGCCGGCGCATAGACGTTCAGTAAATTTTTGCGCCATCGCAAGTTCACGCGCTGGAGTACTACGTGGAAGTCCATGCTGCCGTTGCTGCGCTAAAGGAATAAAAGGATTGGGTGCGGGATCCAATGGCCAGGCTTCCCGATGTAAGCCCGTTACAAAGAGATACTGAAACGGTAAGCCAACCGCCTCCAACAATCCTAATACTTGCACTGGGCATTCTTCTGAGGCAGGCAAAAAGGTGGTTTCCCGCGCTAATCGCGTTAGGTAATATAAGGCTTCTGAATAGGTGTGCATGGGTAAAACTGAACCCAACTCTTGATAATCGGCTAGCAAACGATACCATTGTTTGTTGATTTCTTGTTCTGTTGAATTTAGCGCGCGCTCTCCTGGCCAACCCAATCGTTCTAATGATTGTTTAAATTTTTTGCACCAATGTGCTGCGGAATGTTTACCCATTACTGTGGGTGCAGCTTCAACAAACGTTTGAAAAGCACAAAGCCAGGTTGTGCTTAGTGTTTCGAGCGGGTGGGCTTTAATTTTTCGACAAAGAGTAGCCAAGGTAAATTCAGCTTCGCCCCACTGTCGAATTTCGACATCTAATGCAGAGCGAGCGAGTAATCCTGAATCCCCTTCCCGAAAAAATGGCGAACGTAAATACTGACTGAATTTTTCAAGTGGTACGCGAGAGCCTGGGGATAAAAAATTTAACACCAACAAAGCAATGGATATCATCGGATACTGAATTAAGGCAATGGGAGCTGCCACGTTAAAGGAATTGGGGGATAATGCAGCGTCCAGTATGCGAATGACTTTTGCACGCTGTTTATCTAAATCAGGGATCACAATGCCAATGGTGTTTTCGGATGTATATGCAGCTTGCGTTAACCACGCCTTTGCCATTTGTGCTGCATGCTCTATTTCTGCTTCGCTCGTAGTGCATGGGAGTCGTTTCGCTTGACCTTTGGAAGAAAGCAGAGAAGTGTGATGGATTTTTGTGCCATTTTCTTCCAAGTTAGCTAAAAAAAAGCGCATTTGGGGAGTCAGTTCTTCAAAACCGACTAAGGTTAACTCTTTTGGAATAGTGATTTTTTTTTCCACAATAGGTTTAATTAAAATATCAGGCAAACTTGCGGAATCTACCCAACCTTCATGAAGGCACCATTCATTAAAAGAATCTGCCCATTTTGCATAAGTGCTACTGTCCTCGGTATGCTGAATTGCAGTCATCGGTGGCAGGCGCCATTCTTTGCTTAAAGCCCAAGCCTCTCGCGCTAAATAGGCCGTGTTATTGGTTTTAAAAAGCGATTCACCAATTTCTGAGGCGGCAATGATCTTTTCCCAGATATAAAGTTCTTGATTTAAGCTTAATTGCCTTGGCCAAACCCCAGGTTCAATCACCGTTAATTCTGTATAGATTTTTTCAAGCCAATGGTTCATCGGTTGCGCATCGGCTTGATGGTCTATTTTTTGTAAATAATTTGCCATACGCCGATTCGGCGTTAATTTCATAGCTTCTCTTCCATTGGTAGGATACGGATCATGCCCGCTTCTTGTTCACTTTCTTTTTGTTCTGGTTTACCGGTGATTTTTCGAACCAAAGCGCCCATCGTGAGTCCCTGCACCATAATGGAAAAAAGAACAACTGCATAGGTAATCGCAACAATAAAATCTCGCTCAGGCCCAAAGGGCAAGGTTAAAGCAAGCGCAATAGAGATCCCACCTCTTAATCCTCCCCACGTCATGATAATAATAACACTACTACTGAATCGTCTAAACATCGACATAGACGCCACTGGAATCATTACACTAATCCAACGCGCGCCCATCGAAATCATAATGATACCAATAGAAGCTAATAACGTCTCGTTTGAAAAATTCAAACTTAAAAATTCAAGGCCGATCGCGACAAATAAAATCGCATTAAGGATCCCATCCAATAATTCCCAAAAGGCATCTAACTTGAGCAGCGTGTCTTTAGACATGTTACCGTTTTGCAGCGAACCCCCGACGGTCAATCCCGCAACCGCCATACAAATAGGTCCAGAGACTTCCATGACGGAATGAGCAAATGCATAGCCTCCTGCGACCATGCCTAAGGTTAAAATGATTGCCACTTCTGAATTATCAATGGTACGCAATAATCGAGCGGCCAGCATTCCCATTAAAAAGCCTAATACCCCGCCACCAAGGCCTTGCCGGATAAAAAAAAGGGTTGCCTCTCGTAGCGTCCAATTTGCTTGTCCACCTGTTGCAACCATCAACAGAATGGAAAATAAAACAATGCCCATGCCATCATTAAATAGGGCTTCGCCAGCGATTTTCATTTCTAACCCCTTTGGCGCATTCACCGTTTTCAAGATGCCGAGGGTGGTGATCGGATCCGTTGGAGAAATCAATGCGCCAAAGACTAAGCAATAAGCAAGCGGGACAGCAATGCCAATAATTTGTGTTAAGGCATATGTCCCAAAACCGATGATAATGGTTGATAAAATAACGCTGACGGTTGCCAACAATCCTACAATCGTCTTGTGTTTCGCAAGTTCCATGGCATTAACGTGTAATGATGCTGCAAAAAGTAAAAAGCCTAACATTCCGTGCAAAAAAGTATCATTAAACCCGATGCCGTCTAACAAATGGGTTGCAAATCCTTCCACATCCCAGCCCAAATTTCCACTGACCGCGACAATAAAAGACAAGGCGAGCGTAATCAAAGTGAGACCAATCGCTTTTGGCAGTTTCACAAATTTATGATTGATATAACTTGAGATGGCTGTTAAGGACATTAAGATCCCAACAACTTCCTCTACATGCATAGCGATAACGCTCCAGTTAATAAAAAAGCTTGACCGAGAGTTTCTACTCTAACAAAAATTAGTCTGAAATAAAACGTCTCACGTAC
>JAJZUR010000101.1 GCA_021848375.1 Pseudomonadota bacterium
GAACATACATTTTATCAATCGGTCCTAATCCAACACAATCCACAAATCAAGGTCCTTTAGATAACATAATTGGTGCTTTGTTTGCCGTTGGAACGAACAATCTTGAAAATCCGCTTGAAATTTGGATGAATTCCAGTGTTAATTCGTTGAAAGCTCCTTCTTCTATGTTTTTCTTAAGTTGCGTACAATCATCACAAACAATTTTTAATTCGCATTTGTTTTGCTTTACTTCTACCCATAAATCATGCATGGCTTTAATAGTAATACTATCTGTCTTTTGATTTTGTAAAAGGAGCGTAATGTTTTTGGAATCTCCGATATCAAATTGATGCAAAAGACTTGCATATCCATAATCCCAATGACACTGATGAACATTGCTTTTATCTAAACTATCTATCTTACCATTTTCCAATCGAATGGTTATACCCATCGATTGAATTGAAATAACTTCGGCCTTTTCTCCTTTGATCCTATTTAAACTCTTTTCTTTCTTGTTTTTTAAAGAGCGCGTCCAGATAATAGTATCTCCTATCATTAGTTCTCTAGAGCTGGCTCTAAAAACTTCCATATGCTTAACAAAATGGGAATTGCTCCGCATACTCAGTACATGTAAGTTATGTTTATCTTGTGTAAGCTCTATAATCTCGTTTTCCAAATCCACACGCTTAACTTCAAAATATGCGTCTTTTTTAATATTATATTCCTTTAGCTCTCGGTTAAACCGAATAACGTCCCCTATTTGATAGAGTTGTAGTTGAGATTTCTCCGCTCGACTCATTCCTAATGACTCTAAAATCGTTAGTTGAAGGGCATTACCCTTTAGGTTACCTAACGTCTTTAATTGAGTTCGAATCCCTGAATTAATCTCCAAACATTCACGATGCGTTAAGGCAATGATGGATGAGCGCTTTTCATTTAAAACACTTAATTGAATCATTGATTTTATTCGTTCTTCGTAATCAATAAATGAGTAAATTGCTTGCTTTTTTTCAAGTATTTCTATAGCCTTAAGAACTTCTTCTTTGGCATTTTGTTCTGCCGGTTGATTTTTATCCAAAGTCAGTTTAACTTCAGAAATACCCTCTTGTTTTAATTTCTCAAAGGTATAATTTGAGCGCGTATGACCCTTCCAAAAGATAAGGCGCGCACCTAACTTTTTAGCATATTGTTGTAAGTGAAAGACCTGCTGAATTGACACTTCATCATTGACTATCCAAATATCTCTTGCTTCTTTTTCTTGAAAGCGCCTATTCCAGCGCTCTAATCGACTACGTTCTGGATTTCTTTTTTCCAATCTCATTTCACACGATAATAAAAATCCCTCAATCGTTGACACCCGCTCAGAATGCATTTGCGCTTTGAGTTTTTGAACACTCGCTGCCTTTTGCACCAAAAAACGAGGATAGTGGTTATGATTTTTCATAAGGCTATTTAAGCTTTTGAAAACCCCTATAACCGCTTCTTTATCTGATCCATTCAATAGTATATGTCGATCGGTAGACGTTAAAATAAATTTCAAGGCCTGTTGTTCTGTATCTTCTTTAAACAGGTATTTAGCAACTAAATTGGCAATCCAGTCTGCTGATATTTTATGGACGCTATTTTTCCCTTCATCAATAAAGTTTGATATTTCTTTTTCTCTATTCAAGATTTCTGAAGTCGTCAACCATTTACCTTGCGTATAACAGAGTTCTTTATCCGTGATTTTTTGTTCAATGGCTTTTAAAAAATCAGCATCAGAACTTGGAAATATGGACAAAAGTCTTGCTGTTTTGATAACTTCCTCTATTTTAAAACCATTTTTCTTTTCTGATAAATGCTCAACCGATACTTGTACAGCGTTTTGTGCCAATATATAAGGCTCTGGTATTTGTATAGCACCCCGGTCTCTTGCTTGATGATAAACTTTATTTAAGTCATCAATCTTATAACCTTTAGAGTTCATTTCACTGATCCACCCTTCCAGGCGCTCGATCGTATCTAAAGATTTTTTTTCTCTACGTGTCTCAAAATTTGCTCTCATGGCCGAAAGACCGCCGGACAGCTGTTTATCTTTAAGCCATTGAACAATGGCCTCCCGCCGTTTGGAGAAAAGCTCTATTAAAGTGAGAGGAACGGCTGCTATTTCAAAGGTGCCTTTTTTTTCGATCCTTAACTCGTATCCTAGTTTTAATAATTTATGCGCCAGTAATGAGCGATATTCCATACCATTTAACAATTTATCTTCATATAGCTCGTCCCCATAAAGGGTTCTATATTCTCCATTTAATTTTTGGGTGACATTCATTAAAACCACATGCGTATGTAAATTCGGATCCCCATCCCGTGAATCGATATGTTCAAAGGCGCCCGCAATCAAATTGCCCGTTTTTTCAATTGTTTTTTTTCCTTTATTATGATTTCGAACAGCACTATACTTCTCTTCTATCTTAGCGACAACTTCTTGTATTGCTTCTCGATGTACGCTTAAAACTTCATCATTGCCACCAACCAATGCTAAAATAGAAACAGACTTTGGCGCAGAAAAGGTTAAATCATATCCAGGCCGGTGATATTGCCCCTTTTTAACTTGGATCATTTCTTGACCATTGGGCAAACGCCCTTCTAATAAATTCTTGAAAACTTCAAAATTAACTGGACCCTCGAGATTAAGGGCTTTTGCGCCTTTTCCTAGCCACTGACTATATTCGTTAATTCCTTCTTGTGTATAATAATCTCCTTGTTGATAATATTTAGAGGCATCACTTGCTGATTTTAAGGTATAAATGCTCAACATACTTATAAATCCTCAAACTGAATTTCTCTTGGAATTGTTGTGGTTCGGTTCACATTAACTGTCTCACTCTCTTCCTCTTCTTCAATACTAAAATAAGCTCCTTCTGAAATGCCTTTCGAGATTGACACAAATGGCTTTGGATCTTCTAAAGCTTCTTTTTCGGCAAGTCCTCGTTCAAATAATAATACTTCACTTAAATCACGTTCTATTAAGGCAGGTTCTTTTTCCGCTCTTTGCTTAATATCAAATTTAAGTTGTGTGACCGGCCAATTGCCCGGTAAACGTAAAAAAGCATGCAAATCATCTAATTCTAAAAATTCAGTGTCTTTAACCACGGGTTCACGACGTCTCTCTTGATGAATAGAAACCCCATCCCGCATATCATTGGCTCCATAGGAATAGCCTTCTCTTTTTTCCATCATTTCAAGGCCACCCATCACTTTAGACATCCAAATAGCAGAATCTGGACATTTGGTTCTATAACAGACATTCGTATTAAAAAGCGCCGTTAGAGTTTCCGCTTCGTCACGCCCATAGATCGAACGGAGTTGATGTATATCTTGAATCACCCCAACAAAACAACTTCCGTATTTTCTTCCTCGAGAAAGGGTATTCATAAAGCTTGGCAATCGATGTAGGCTTGGCAGCTCATCCATAATAAACCAAAGTCGACGCGTTAATGAAGGTGTCAAACTTAAGACTGATTTCGCTGCAACATCTAACCATACGGAAATTAATGGTTTTAATGCCTCTACTTTTTGCGCATTGGAAGCAATAAATAACCAACTATCGTTATCTGCTTCTTCTTTAGATATCCAATGTCTTATTGAAAATAGATTTTCTCCTGTATCCTCCTTTAAATACATCAATGCCTTACAATAGGTGGAAAGAGTGGCTTTAATAGATAAAGCAGTCTTTTCATTTTTATCAGAAACCAAAGTTTCTGCGACTGAATCATTGACTAGACTCGCAAGGCTGCCCAAATTCTCACTAAACATTGGTTGTAATAATTCCTTCATTTGCATTTTATTGTCTTTTTGTAATCTTTGCGCGGCTGAAGAAAAAATGGTACGTGCAGAATGGATCCAAAAGGGATCCGTTCCTGCCAAATGTAAGGGCATTAATGAGCTTGCAATGGCTTCAAAATCCGCTGCGTCCACACATTCTTGCCAAATATTCCAAGCAGGACTTCTTTCATCTAAAGGATTTAAAATAATATCTTTGCCTTCGCGATAATATTGTGGGATAAAAATACCTTCAATATCATAAATAATCGCTCTTTGCTTTTTTTCTCTAATTTGATCCATGAGTTCTTGTAAACAAACACTCTTTCCAGCACCTGTTGTTCCGGTTAATAAAATATGCTGAACTTCTGAGTCCTTTAATAAAGGCACTCCCGCCACTGAAAATTGAGAAGCCATATTTTTTCTTTGTAATAATTTTTTTATTTTTTTAGGATCAACTCTGACTTGACCCGTAATTTCAATGCTATCTCTTTGTTTTTTACCTTTGGTTTTAAAAAAATAACAAAACCCAAATAATGCGAATAGACTTCCAAGTATTGCGATACGTAGGGCGCTTAAAAATCCACGTAAACAATTCTTAAGACTATTTAACGTTGCCGGGTGTTGAATAAATTGATCGGCATACAAATCTGAAGTTAATCCATTCGGATTTTTAACATTATGTATAACATTAGATCCTTGGAATATTATTTTCATTTGCGCTTCAATATATTCAGAGAGAATATAGCGATCGTATGGTTTTGTTCTTACTATTGTGAATATAATTAATAATGTTATTAATATACTTCCACAGAACAACAAGACTGACCGAACAGCTTGGCCAAACATTCGAACCGAATGCATCGTAATTTGGCCACCACTGGTAAAATCCTTAAAATTTGAATTTTCCATTTTAATCCTCATTTTCGTAAAGTTGACCTATGTTAAATCAGGTATCATTTTATCCAAAAAATATTTTTAGTTTTACGATTAAATGTGCTAACATAGTAAAATAAGATCAGGAGTAAAATTGTGCTCAAAAAACAAGCTTCTAAAAACGTCCTAGCTACCCATTTCCATGTCATACTTTTTATGGCCAAAGCATTATTTACCTTTGTAATTTGCACGCTTTTACAACTGGTTCCCAGGTTTAACGGAAGTTGGATTTGGTTAGTATGGATTGCATTAACGGTAATTATCGATGCATTGCTTTTATTTAAAAAACCAGCATTTTTTACAGAGATCCATTTAACAGAAGCTGAAATGAACAAATTGGGTTTAACCTCTATGGAGCTCACTAAATATTTGATGTTCTCTGCAAAACTTAGGCTTGCTCGAATGATTCTGACAACCGTAGTATTTTTTATATTCCTGACAATTTCTGATAGCTTTGACAACTTACCTATATGGCTTTTATTCGGTGTCTTTTCTGAATTCTTTGTTAAAAAATGTTTGAACATAAAAACTCCTCTTTCTCCTCACAACACAACTGAAGATCTTCCTAAATCTGCCTGTTAATTTCA
>JAJZUR010000102.1 GCA_021848375.1 Pseudomonadota bacterium
TGGGATGTCGGTATACGGTTCGGGGCGAGCCTATCTCCTATGAAGAAGTATTTTCAGAGATGGGGCTATTGCCGGCGTTATTACGGCGTGCTGACCAACTATGTTCCTTTTGTTTGGGCTACGGCCTGGGTCTCACTTTTGATCGTTCAGATAAATCCAAAGTCGGTGTTACAGTACAATTTGATTCGGTAACACCGAACGTTTTACGGTTACTCTGTGTAACCGATGTGCTGCATGAATTTCTGCAGCAATCGTCTTCCGCAGATGTGGTTTCACTTGATGATTTGATGTCGGATTAGCATGGCAGCACAAGGCGGTGGCGGACAAGAAGGCTCAGATAAGAACACCTATTATATTTTGTGGTTGGTGGCCTTAGTTGTTTTTGTTTGCGGGATAATTTGGTATTTTTTATCTGAGCAATTAAAAGTCGCTTTTATTTTCATCCGAACCAATGAATTAAGAATTATTTATGGATTTTTCGATATTTTGCCGCAGAATTTGCCCTGGATCGGTACTATGCTGCAACAATCCTTGAGTGACGTAAGCGCTAACTTAGACTTAGCTAAAGAATTATCACCAGATATATTGACACTGGATATCGCCAGTTCTTTAAGCGAAACCGTTGGGGATTATCTTCGTTATCCGCTGGTGCTTTACTTAATTGGCTTAACGGTGATCATTTTTAAATCCAATGTACAATTGCGGCTTCGTAAAAAATTCAATATGAAGACATTAGCGGTTCAAGAAGAAGTGATTTGGCCGCAAATTAAAATTGCGACCAAACATGATATTTTAAGTCAAGATTTAGATGAAGGCCCATGGGCGATGGCGATGAGCCCGATGCAGTTTGCCAAGAAAAACAAATTGGTGACCATCGAGCTCGCGGATATTTCTGCCACTCAATTTTCTAAAGTACAAGCGCCAGAATATAAAGTAACTTTAGATCGCATCCGCGCGGAGCGTGCTTTTTCAGTTCAGTTGGGTCGAACCTGGTATGGCATCGAATCACTCGCGCCCCATCGTCGTGCAATTCTAACGGTATTTATTGCCAGGGGTTGTCGCGATACAAAGGCTGCATATGATTTGGTTGCCCAATTGGCGAATTCAGGGGCGGATGGAAAGCTGGATGATACGGGGGTCGATGCGCTTTGGAAAAAACATATTAACAATAAACGGGTGCAAGAAATTTTCCATCAGCATGCCTATGAATTTACCGTTTTTATTTCGATGTTACTCTTTGCCAGAGAAGACGGCGTCGTTGCCTCTTCTGATTATTTATGGGTAAAGCCCTTAGATCGACGTTTATGGTATGTGATTAATAATGTCGGCAGACAGACGCCTTCCGTTGAAGTGGGCGGTATTTTTTCACATTGGTATTATGAAATGGCATTAAAGCGTTCCTTGAGCGCTCCACGCGTGATTGACGCCGTCGATGCGTTTGAATTAGCGTTAAACGACATCATTTATGTGCCGACGGAAGCTGAAAAAGAAGAGATCTTAAAACGTCATGAGACACAGCGCTCTGCCGCCAAACCTGAGGAGCAACCCGCTGTATGATTCGAGGTCTGGATGCCAAACAAGAACAATCAGCGCGGCAACTGGCAAGAGACACGCGTCCCTTAGGGGTTCGAATTGCAGAAGGTTTAGCAAGGCCTGAAGTCATGCTGTTTGTCTGCGGCGCAAGTTGTGTTGGGTTTTTTTTCTACGCTGCAGTAACTGACTTGTTGGCATTGCTCTGTACTTTTTTGTTTATTTTTTCTGTCACACGTAAAACCACCTTGCCGTTTCGAATCCCAAAGTCAGCGCATCTCAAAGATTATAATGATCCCATCCCAGGCTCCAATAAACCAAAGATGGGAGAAGGAATTGCCTTTTTTGGGAATGATCGGATAAATAGAGAAGAGCTATGGTTTTCCAATGATGATTTACGAACGCACGTTTTAATTTTTGGTTCAACCGGCAGCGGTAAAACCGAAATGTTAGTCTCTCTTGCGTTTAATTCGTTAGTCTTTGGCAGCGGTTTTATTTACATCGACGGAAAAGGCGACAATAGTCTATTTGCCAAGGTCTTTTCGATGGTACGCGGGATGGGTCGTGAAGATGATATGTTATTGATTAACTTTATGACCGGCGCGCGTGATGTATTGGGTCCACAAAAAACCCGCCTTTCCAATACCATGAATCCGTTTTCTCGGGGTTCTTCTAGCATGCTTTCGCAGCTCGTCGTGAGCTTGATGTCGAGCGGAAAGCAGGGCGGCGGTAACGATGATATGTGGACGGGGCGAGCGATTAACTTCGTGGAATCGTTGATGCGGGTCTTAACTGTCATGCGCGATGCGGGACATATTTTATTAGACGCCAATAGTATTCGCGATTATTTTATTTTAGAAAAAATTGAACAAATCGTACTCGATAAGCGCTTTCCTATTACAGACACCTATAGTGTTCCTTTAGATACTTACCCGAAAGAAATTTTAGAACCACTGACGGCGTATGTGAACAATTTACCTGGCTTTAATCGACAGAAAAAAGGCAACCAAGCGGGTGAAGTTCGTGAACAACATGGGTTTATCACCATGCAGTTAACCCGCGTATTTGGATCATTGGCCGATACCTATGGCCATATTATTCGGACCAATTTAGCGGAAGTGGATTTTAAGGATGTGGTTTTAAATCGACGTATTATGGTGGTGTTATTACCCGCGTTAGAAAAATCACCGCAAGAATTAGCGAATTTGGGTAAAATTATTGTGGCGTCGTTAAAATCGATGATGGCGGCGGGCTTAGGGGATGAAGTGGAAGGTGATTATCGGGATGTGGTATTAAGAAAACCGACCACAGCGCCGGCGCCTTTTATCACGATTATGGATGAGTATGGTTATTATGCAGTAGAAGGTTTCGCGGTCGTACCGGCCCAGGCGCGTTCTTTGGGTTTCTCTGCGATCTTTGCCGGACAAGATTTGCCCGCCTTCCAAAAAGCCTCCAAAGAAGAAGCAGCGTCTATTGGTGCAAACTGTAACATTAAGATTTGTATGAAGTTGGAAGATCCTCAAGAAACGTGGGAGTTTTTCAACAAAGTGGCGGGTGAATCATATACCACGAATGTGAGCGGATTTCAGATGGATGCGGGCAGTTTGACCATGAACTATATGGATACCCGAAGCGCATCGGTTGATAAAAGGCAGCGTATTGATTTAATGGATTTAAAAGATCAACGTCCTGGTGAATATCACATATTCTTCAAATCGAAAATTATACGCGCAGAAACCTTTTTTGCATCGCCTAAACCAGTCAAAAAAATGCGTTTAAATCATTTCTTGAAAATAGAACCGCCGACCGAAGCGAAATTAATCGATATGGATAAGCGTTTTAAACGCTTTAAAGAAGTGTTTGCTATTCCGCATTATGAATTCCCAGAGCAGCCAGAAAGCCAGGACATCACAACGCTCGCCGAAGCCTTTCAAGGCGCGATTAATTTAAAGCCCTTTGAGCGCGGCGTTTCCGCTTTAATTTCTTTATTAGAACAAGAAGTACAAAAACAAAAAGATCTCAGCGTTCCCTTTGAAGAGCCAGGTGTAGAACATGAAATGTCCGCCTTTACCAAAGTATTTGTGACGCCGATGGTCTTGCGCATGATTGGTCCTGAAAATCAAGATTTGTTTTCATTGCCCTTGATTCGGCGCGGCAGTACCACTGAAGAAATGAAACATATTGAGCGTTTAGGCGGCAAAACGGAACAAGAGGCAATTCGTTTATCGGACAGCGTTATAAAAGATATCGAAAATGCAACGCGCTTCCCCCCGCAAATTAAATTTGATAAAGATATCGATGGGATCTTAAAAACCATTTCTGATTTAATTGTCATGTTTGGCGGCTCGCCTTTGGATATTGGAGAATTAAAACAAGGAATCGCAAGAGAAGATGCAGCGACCCAATCTGTGTCAGATTTAGGTGAAATGCCCGATTTCCCTGAACTGCCCGACTTAGATGAATTATTAGATTTAGGGGAAGATACAACAAAGCTTCAAGGACCTTCTGAAGAAAAATCCGAAGAAAATGATGAAGATAAAGATGAAGAAGATAAGTCCTAGTTTGATATTAGCCTCATAGGGTCTGAATTTCCTACAAAATTATTTTAAATACCACTGAACTTCGTTTGGTGCTGAGAGTCATATAATTACAAAGGATAGAGAGTAATATTTACTTGTATATGCAAATGATTAACTAATGATATGAGGGGAAAGTAGATGGCATCAAATCCTCCGGACAATAGCTCACAACCACCTATACCGGATCCAAATCCAACGAAACCGTCTACTGGACCGGCAGATACGAATGAACCTCGGACTCCGACTGTTGAGGTGGATACCCCGGCTCCCGGGCCTTCTGTGGAAGTGGAAAATACGAATGCAGCAAATGAAACAGCAACCAAGCTAAAGGCAGCTAATGACAAAACTGCAACCACACTTACGGCTCAACCGCCAAAACCAGAAAAAAAACCAAAATTAGAGGGCGAAAAGGAACCAGGGAAAAAGAAACCAAAACGTATAGATAACAGTCAGATCATCGATCGACCACCAATGACAAACGATTCTTGGAAGAATTTCATTGCTGGTATTATGACGATTTTTAATAACATATTTAATCTTATGGGAGGCATACATCGCTTGAGGATGAATGCAAAGGCCGAAGCACATAACAAAGCAATAGATGAGGAAGAGCAAAGAAGGAAAGAAGCGGAAAAAAAGGGAGAAAAATCTAATCTCGATCCTGATGCGAACAAAAAAACGCCAGAGAATCCAGCACCCGCTAATACGTCAACACCGGAAAATCCAACACCAAATACGCCCGCTCCCTCAGTGCCGACACCGACACCAGTAGCAACACCAACACCAGCACCTGTATCACCAACGCCAGCAGCAACATCTACACCTTCTGCGCCAGCGCCTATAGCTCAAGCGCAGCAATTGGGGAATCTCACAAATGCCTTTGAGAATGGGACAAGGCAAGCTTCGCCCCAACAAGGAGATCACCAGGTAATGCCTGCTGCGGAACGTGAACGAAATGCAACGCCTGCCGCCGAAACACATCAAACTACAGGACTAACTGTAATGGCAAATACGGCGGCAGAAATAGCAAGGCAACAGTCTCCAAGTCCAAATGATCGTAAGCGTTCAGGCCCTGATTATTAAGCCAGAGAGCGTTTAATTAACTGTGTCAACCTGAAGCTATGAGATTAAAATATTTTTTAATCTTCGCCTGCTAGTATATAAAATTTATTTTGAATGTCAATAG
>JAJZUR010000103.1 GCA_021848375.1 Pseudomonadota bacterium
TTCCATGCATAATCCCCCTCAATTTTAATTATCGTTGGACATCGCTGCGCTCAGTCCAACCTACGTTTAGAGTTCTTCTTTGCATACAACTAAGTTGTATAACTTATTATTTCACTCCCGTCGGGCACATAATTAACAATTGTCAATTATGTGCCTAAAATTATGGGGGGATAAAATGGGCACATAAATGACTATGGAGGCGCTTAGTGCACCATAAATGCCCGCTCCGCCAGCACTTGGCCATTTGAGACTAACTGAACTTTCCAATTGCCAGATCGTAATTTCGTCGAAGAATAGGTACGCCATTTCTTGGCGGCCGCAACATTGGTCGTAAAACGGTTATATTCCTTGCCATCTTTAAACCAAATAAAGGTGACTTGCGCATGCGTTGGTACATTCAAACGCGCAAAAGCATAGGCCATGCCAGAACCATTTTCATGACTAAAAGATTCGACATTGTCTTGAGGTTCGCGCCCTTCCACTTTATTGGAAAGCACAAATTCCAGAATTTCTAAAGGCGCTTTGGCCGTAGCATTTGCCTTCGCTACATTAACTAAACTCTCTTCAGAATCAGAATCAAGCTCAGCACTAATAGCCGCCGGCTTGCCAGCAGACGCTTTCGCATCCACCTCTACTGCAAAAACTTCCATTGCAAAAAGCGCAATAGACACCACAACCGCCTGTAATATAACTCGCTGTAACATACCCTTTCCCCCGTATTTTTATCGAATATCTTTGGGGAAAGTATAACGTGTCATGACAATGAATACCAATGAGCATAAGTTTAATAAATAACTATTTTTAAGCGCTACTTATTTTTATTTTTTCGAGTACACTATATGAATGAAAAATACATTTTTTCAAAGGGAACTGGCATTGATCTTAATCGTCAAGATGATCTTCCTCTGGATGATTTGGTGGAATTTTTTCTCGCATCCAGAAAAACCAACCGGCGCCCATTTTGCCGAACGGGTCTATGGAACAGGGAGTAAACCATGATTGATGATACACTGGTTAATCTCTCCCGCCTGCAATTTGCCCTGACAGCTCTCTATCATTTCTTATTTGTACCCCTCACGCTCGGGTTAGCTTTTGTATTAGCGATCATGGAATCGGTTTATGTCATGACCGGTAAAATTATTTATAAAGACATGACGCGATTTTGGGGAAAATTATTTGCCATCAACTTCGCGATGGGTGTTGCAACGGGCATCACCTTAGAATTCCAATTTGGGACAAACTGGTCTTATTATGCCCATTACGTGGGTGATATCTTCGGCGTTCCGCTTGCCATAGAAGGCTTAATGGCTTTCTTTTTAGAATCAACGTTGGTCGGTTTGTTTTTCTTTGGTTGGGATCGCTTAACGAGAATACAACATTTAGCCGTGACTTGGCTGGTTGCGTTAGGCTCTAATTTATCGGCGCTATGGATTTTAATTGCCAATGGTTGGATGCAATATCCAGTTGGTACGCATTTTAATTTTGAGACCATGCGCATGGAATTATCCAGCTTATCGGATATCTTCTTTAATCCAGTCGCTCAGGTTAAATTTGTGCATACCGTTGCTTCTGGTTATGTGACCGGTACCATTTTTGTACTCGCGATCAGCGCTTATTATTTATTAAAAGGACGCGATCTGGCATTTGCGAAGCGTTCTTTTGCAGTCGCCGCCGGATTTGGTTTGGCATCTATTTTATCGGTGATTGTACTTGGCGATGAAAGTGGATATAGCATTGGTACTGTACAAAAAGTAAAACTCGCTGCCATTGAAGGGATGTGGGAAACAGAACCTGCTCCTGCTTCTTTTACAGTGTTTGGTATTCCCGATAACGAAATGCAAATGACACATTACGCACTTAAAATCCCTTATGTATTAGGGCTTATCGCAACTCGTTCTATTGATGAACCTGTTATTGGGTTAAAAGATTTAATTGCACAACATGAAGAAAAAATTAAAACCGGAATTAAAGCTTATGGTCTATTACAAAAGCTAAAAGCCGGTGATAAATCTGAACGAACCATAGATGCTTTCAATACCGTCAAAAATAATCTTGGCTATGGTTTACTTTTAAAGCGTTACACACCGAATGTCGTCGACGCAACCACTGAACAAATTCATCAAGCAGCCAAGAGTAGCATTCCTAAAAGCTTCCCCATCTTCTGGGCATTTCGCATTATGGTTGGAGCAGGCATGCTCATGCTACTATTATTTATACTGGCCTTTTATTACAACGCCAAGCGGAACGTCGAAAATAAAAAATGGTTGTTAAAATTTGCAATCTGTAGCCTACCGCTACCATGGATTGCCGCTGAATGCGGCTGGATTGTTGCTGAATACGGCCGTCAACCGTGGGCCATCGCTGAAATATTACCGACCTTTCTTGGAGTTTCTAGTATTTCCAGCAGTCAAGTACTGCTAAGCCTTGGCAGTCTGATCGCATTATATACAGCTTTATTGGTTGTAGAATTATATTTGATGTTTAAATATGCGCGTCTTGGACCAAGCACTTTAGAGACTGGCCGATATTATTTTGAAAGAGGCAGCAAATGATCTTTGACTACGAAACCCTAAAATTCATTTGGTTATTGCTCATTGGCGCTTTATTTATTGGTTTTGCTGTCATGGGCGGCGTTGATCTCGGCGCTTGTGCGCTGATGCCTTTCATTGGTAAAACCGATGATGAACGCCGGATCGTTTTAAATTGCATTGGACCCACCTGGGAAGGAAATCAAGTATGGTTGGTAACGGCTGCAGGCGCCATCTTTGCAGCATGGCCTCTGGTATATGCAACCGCCTTTTCAACACTGTATGTGGCGTTGTTACTAGTCTTAATCCCCCTTATTTTAAGGCCGCCGGGTCTTGATTTTCGAAGCAAACTTCCCTCCGCCAGATGGCGTACTTTTTGGGACTGTTGCATTTCTATAACCGGTTTTCTACCAGCCTTTCTGTTTGGCGTTGTGTTTGGGAATTTATTTATAGGGATCCCTTTTTATTATGATAAGAACATGGTATCCCACCCTTCCGGAGATCTATTTTCGCTTTTAACGCCCTTCACATTATTATTTGGCGTCTGCAGTCTTAGCATCCTTTTATTGCAAGCCTCGCTTTTTCTACAGCATAAAACAGATGGCGTTATCAATGAACGTATACGCAAAACAGTGCGCAGTTTTGGATTGTTATTCTTGGTGAGTTTTATCGTTGCCTGGATTTGGACTTTAACGAGAATTGAGGGTTATCAACTCTTCTCTATATCTGATGTCAATGAAAGCGTCATTCCCTATTCTAAACAGGTGATACAAGGTCTTAGCTACTGGTCAAATAATTATGAACGCTACCCGCTAGGCTATTTGGCTCCAATTTTATGCGTCGGCTTCGTCATCATTGCTTTTATTCTGTCTATTGTACGATGGTCACGCACTGCGTTTGTCAGCAATAGTCTTGCTATAGCCTGTCTTATCATCGCGGCTCTATTCACCCTATATCCTTTTATTTTACCTTCGGTCAGTTTTCCTAACCATAGTTTAACCATTTGGGATGCCACTTCCAGTAAATTGACCTTAACGTGGATGTTATGGGCAACTCTCATTTTACTTCCTATTGTGCTTGGTTATACGGGCTGGGTTATTCGGGTAATGCGAGGAAAGGTAACCGCCATCCCTGAAACAGGATCTTATTAAGGAGAACACCAATGTGGTATTTCACGTGGATTTTGGGTGTACTTTTTGCTTGTTGCTGTGGTATTATTAATGTTATGTGGTTAGAACAAGAACATATATTAGATGATAACCCTATTGAACCAGAATAATGTTATTCATAACAACGACCATTTGAGGCCATAGTGACAACCAAAAGTACTCCGCTTGCCGCCCGGCTTCGGCCTAATTCTCTTGAGGATTTCATGGGTCAAACCCATATTTTGGCGCCGGGTAAACCCTTATGGCAGTCAATACAATCCGGTAAACCGCACTCAATGATCTTATGGGGGCCTCCCGGAACCGGCAAAACAACTTTGGCAAAAATACTGGCCAACTCAGCGGATGCTGCTTTTGTCAGCATATCTGCTGTTATGTCGGGTCTTAAAGATGTGCGCGAAGCAATCGATAAAGCGATTCAGCGCCAAGAAACCGACCAGCAAAAAACCATTTTATTTGTCGATGAAGTACATCGTTTTAATAAAAGTCAGCAGGATATTTTTCTGCCTTATGTTGAAAACGGCACCCTTATTTTCATTGGTGCCACGACCGAAAATCCTTCGTTTGAAATCAATAATGCGCTGCTCTCTCGCTGTCGCGTTTATGTTCTAAAAGCATTAATAGAAGATGATATTCTGAAAGTCATTGATCGCGCGCTGTCCCATTCAAAAGAGTTCTTTTCAATTGATAATATTGTCTTAGATCATACGCTTCGCGAACAGCTTGCGCGTTCTGCCGATGGTGACGCAAGGCGGGCTTTAAATTTATTGGAACTTGCGGTAACACACGCCCCTTTAAAAGACGGCACCGTGATCATTGACGAAGGCTTATTACAACAAGCCGTCGCTGGTACTTTAAACCGTTTTGATAAAAAGGGAGATATTTTTTACGATCAAATCTCCGCCTTACATAAATCCATTCGCGGCTCTTCTCCTGATGCGGCACTCTATTGGTACGCGCATATGTTGGTAGGCGGTGTTGATCCCTTATACATCGCCCGTAGAGTGGTTCGCATGGCAACCGAAGATATTGGCAATGCGGATCCTAAAGCCCTACAACTTGCGCTAAATGCTTGGGAAGTACAAGAACGATTAGGCAGCCCCGAGGGTGAGCTGGCTATTGCCCAAGCATTAATTTATATGGCTGTGGCACCCAAAAGTAATGCCGTTTACACCGCATATAATGCAGTGATGCAAGACGTTAAAAATTCGGGTTCGCTTGAGGTTCCAGTACACTTGCGCAATGCACCCACCAAACTGTTGAAATCTTTAGGACATGGGCGTGAATATCGCTACGATCATGATGAGCCCAATGCCTTTTCAGCAGGACAGACGTATTTTCCAGAAGGAATGCAGCCTAAAACCTATTATCACCCCGTTGCAAGAGGGTTAGAAATTAAAATTCAAGAAAAATTAGAAACGCTTAAAAAATTAACGGAATCTGCGGATGCTTTGGTATAGCCTAATATTTTTGGTTCTATGAATATTTGAATGGGTGATTTATTATAGGCTCTATCAAATTAACTCTTTGATGATGGAGCGATGAATGAATAGCGAACAGTTATTTAAGATGGC
>JAJZUR010000104.1 GCA_021848375.1 Pseudomonadota bacterium
TCAATAATTCATTTAACTTCCTTGGCAGGCATGTACTGAGTCTAAAGCTTGGTCATCGTAGCATATTTCACCGAAAACTCAATACCATATCACCCATTTTTCTCTGGCCGATGTAAACCCCTCAATTTCAACTCAGAATCAGGATAACAAGAGGCTAGTATCATATGCATAGTAAGTATGTTAAATTAAATTTAAGGAAATTTTTGAAAATTAGACTAACAAATTGGGTATAATGCGTCTCATGTCATTACCCAAAATATAGAGAAATAGCTAGTTAGCTTATTATTTCTACCCTACGGAAAAATGGTATATGTGGAAAAATGTCCTAAAGGCGTACAGACTTCTTGATCCTAAAACACAGGTAAAAATTCCCCTTGCCTTTCTCATTATGTTATCGTTGAGCGGCTTAGAAATTTTAGGGATTAGTCTCATATTTCCGCTTATACAAAGTACTTTGAACGGTAGCAACTTTGTGCAATCCGCTCATATTGCCCCACTTTTAAAGCGTTTTGGGATCACCTCCCTACAACATGTTGGTTTTATTATCTCCATATTGGTCTTTAGTTTATTTATTATCAAAAATATTTTATCCATTATATTAACCAAATGGCAATTAACTTTTTTGGCTAAAGCTGATCAGAATCTTTCTCTTCATTTAATGAAGCGCTACCTCTCTTTGCCTTACATTTCCTTATTATCTTGCAATTCAGTTGATATTGCCCGCAACATCATGAACGTTGTTAGTGCTGCTTGCAGTGGATTTTTAGGAAATCTGTTGATTATTGCAACCGAAGGCGTATTAATCGTTGGCGTTGTATTAATGCTGATGTATTTTTCACCCATTGCCATGCTGAGCATTGGACTTCTAACCGCAAGCATGGCGTGGGTGTTCCAACGCTATTATAAAGAAAAAATTATTCAAAGCGGAAAAGATTATTTGAATGTAACTACAGAGGCGTGGAAAAAAATCGTACAAACCTTTTTAGTGATTAAGGATTTGAGAATTCTTGGGCGAGAAGAAAATGTTTATCAAGATTTTTGCAAATCAAGACAAAAATTATTCGAAGTTGAAGTGATACAAAAATTTACGCAATTCTTACCGAGATATTTTTTAGAGATTGTGTTCTCGGTTGCCGCGTTATTGTTTTGTGTGGTTGTTTTTAAAGTCGAAGGAGGAAACATTTCAACTCATCTTGCTTTGTTAGGCGTTGTTGGTGTGGCATTTGTTCGCTTGATCCCATCTGTAAACCGCATTTTAATCACCTTACAAACTGTGCGTGCTAACATACCTGCGCTTGAGGCTTTATCTCAATTATCTTCGGAAGTAGCACCATTAGAAATGCCTAACCCAGAACAAAATTCAGTGGATGCGTTACCTGTGAAAGGATTAGTGTTAAATGATATTTGTTTCTTCTACCCAAACCGCGCTCATCCGGCGTTACATAATATAAATTTAAATATCCAATGGGGGGAATCTATTGGGTTAGTTGGAGAATCTGGTTCTGGGAAAAGCACGTTAATTGATATTATTGTGGGCTTACTTCGACCAACGACAGGTCAAATACTTTTAGAGGGTGAGGATATTTCTAACCATTTACTCACATGGCGCAGTAAAATTGGTTATGTACCGCAAAACATTTATTTGTGTGACGCGTCTCTTCTATATAATATTACCATTGGTATTCCCGAGAACCAGATTGATGCCGCTGCGCTACAAAAGGCCATTACCTTATCGAATGTCGCCAGTTTTCTTGGAAATTTGCCAAATGGAATACATACCCTAGTTGGGGAAGGAGGCGTTCAGCTATCCGGCGGACAACGTCAATGCATTGGTATTGCACGCGCCTTATATCACGATCCCGCGGTATTAATTTTGGATGAGGCAACCTCTTCATTGGATAACGAAACGGAATCTCGCATTAGTCACATGTTAGAAAAATTATATGGCGAAAAAACCTTAATCATTGTCGCACACCGTTTAAGCACCGTACGACGTTGTGATAAAATTGTTTTTATGGAAAATGGCAGTATTAGCGGCATCGACACTTTCGATTTATTACAACAAAAACATTTAGGCTTTAAACGACTGGTCGAATTAGGTACCTTAGAGTGAATGCCTATGCATTTGCATAATGGATGTTCTCTTTCTCTATCAATTGAACCATTGAATTAAACGCTTTGTGAATGATAGCCAGAGAATCTGGTTCCCAGATCCATTTTTGAAATTGAGTACTAAAAGGCGGATCTTCATTCGGTATAAACCCATGGTTTCTGAGCGCAGCTTCTGTGGTTTGCATCACCTCTTCGGTAATGATTTTGAACATAATGTAACGGCACCAGCGATTTAACCAACATAACGCAAAAGGACCGTTATTAATTCCCAAATTCAAATAAGCTTTTTCATAAAGTGCGATTCTTAATTCAACGTTCCAGCAAGCTTCTGTGAAATGTTGGAATCCCTTGAGTGGAAATGAGCTGTCTGTCATCGCCATTTCCGTATCCGGAACAATCACCACAAAATACTCATCTTTTGCAAGGCTCGCTGCGAACTTTGCCCACGCTTCCACATTACTATTTCGTTGGGTCATATATGCATATTGTCTTAACGTAATAACGATAACTTTACGTCCCTGGCTCTTCTGCTCTAACCATTGATCCAGATAGATTAAAGCTTGTGGAGTGGCTTGCATTCCCATCATTTCCATGGAAGACGTACGCCCTCCTTCAAAAAATGAAATCCCTAATGGAAATAAAGTGGAATACCCTTCGGGATATACTCTAGGCGCTACTTCCTTTCTGATAGCCTCCGCCTCTTCTCGCGTAGCACAATAGGTATAACCTATGCAAGCTGGCATTAAATGAATGAGCGGTAATACTAAGTTAAATATTCGCCATTGTCGTGCTTCTTTATGAATAATTTGCTCATAATCTGCCATTTCTTTTCTAAGTCCCCCATGAGGCCCTGGCACAATAACGACATATAAATAGGATAGTTTTAAATGTTGACGCTTTAAATTAGCCATACAAAGCGCTTCAGCAAAATTAAAGGTAATGGGAGAAACTTCTAAATCATAAAATAAGTATAAAGCATCTGGCACAAAGGCATTTTGTCTTCTAAATAAATTCAATGGGTTTCTTAAAAAACCAAAGAAACGATAGCACCATACATTAATCGGCTTTAACTTTTTTCCTAACCAAGTTTCGGGAATGCGAAACTCTAATATTAACCGCTGTTTGAGCCAACCAAAGCCTCGCGACTTGGTTTTATGGAAAATGGCGCGCACTTTCTTAAACATGAGGCCTTCTAAAAGTTTGCCGTTGGGGTAAGCCCTAGTTTAATCAGTAGCTTTTCTTTTTGCAAGCCCTTACTTCTTTTTTGATGATAGTGCTGAGGATGGTTGAGCTCCATACTGCCGAAGTGTGTCTGCAATATCGTTAGCACCAAGTCTTAAGGCTACATCTAAGGGATTTTCGCCATTTCTTTTTGCATGGATGTTCATAAACTGTCGTTCAATTAATTCACCATTCAATAAGCGAGTTACAATCTTATTATCCTTATTTTGTACTGCCATAAATAAAAGATCTTCTGTGGTCGTCGCCAAACGTTTTATTCCACCACATTCTAATAACGCTTTGGCCGTTGCCCATAATTCATTTCTGACAGCCATATCTAAAGGAGTTAGATTATTACGTATTTGATTAACATCCATATATTGCCTATTGATGAAGTCACCTGCTATTAAGTGTTGAACAATGTCTGCATGTCCTCCTTTTATTGCTATCCATAATAAATCTTCCGGTGAGCATTGTTTAGCATTAAATGCTGCCGTTAAATCCTGAAATTGTCCATTTTGCATAGCCACAGCTAGCCGTTGTGATATAGGTTGAGTTTGAAAAGGTATTGTGGAAAATGCTAAAGGAACAGGATTAGTTGAATTCGTAGTTGTTGTCGTGGTCGTTGTTGTAGTTGTATTTGTAGCCATTACCTGGTTAGCTTGATTTAATTGTTTTATATGGTTTTGAAAAACATCAAAGTTAGAATTAGGCGCATTGTTAGACATTACGGCAAAACTCACTTTTTTGAATCGATTTGCGTAGGCTGGTTCTTGAAACACCTCGACATAAGCTTCAGCTACCAAAGTTGCAGTTTCGCCCGTATTATCGTTACGTAATTTGAATGCTCCACAACTTAAGGCACCCAAAACTAAACTGTCATGACCCGTGTGAATGGCGACATCTAAAATATGTCGTATTTTTTCTTTGGTGAATTTTTTAAATGCATCTTTAAGTGGCTGACCATTCAAGGCTTTTCCATTTGCATCACACAAATTCTTTTCCATCAGATGAGGCAGATGAGGCTTACCTAAATCATAACCTGCAACGGCTATGCAATCGACAGCAAATGGGTTTACAAATTGATAGTTATTTGAAGCATCCCTAAAAACCTGTACTTTGGGCGTATAATACGATCCAAATTCAGGAATTTGTGTATGATAGTAATATCTTCCTTGATGTTTCCCATTTTTCTGCTCTGCTCCTAAAGGGTATAAAGCACGAAAATAATTGCTACAACGAAACAAGGTTTCTTCTTGGGCAGTTGTATCATCTTCCCAACCGCCACCAATTGAAATTTTATTGGCCATATTTAAAACCAGGGGTTGTAAACCTTGATCAATTAACTGTTTTGCCGTTACAAAAGTATCTTGGTTGATAACTTCAAATCCAGTTTGAGTAGCGTTATTAGCAGGTTGGTTGTAGGGTGTTACCGCAGGAGCTGCAGGATTACTATGATAACAAACGGTATGTTTAATCATATAATCAGTAGTTTTTGCATCTAAACCTTGTGCATCTTGTTCGGCAATTTTTTTAGTTTCGAAGCGAACCCGCGCAAGATCAGTATTCGTCTTTCCAGCTGGCGCATTTTGAAAAGAAGGAGTGAAGTCAAAATTAGATAAGATTTTCTTAGCATCCGAAATAACAATTCCTCGGATATTTTCTTTTTTTTGCAGGGGATCAATAACGGAACCAAAGTCTGTCATAATTTTATTCAAATCTGAAGGCTGTATATCATTTCCCGATACAACTCCTTGTAGAGCAATTACACACTTATCAATACCCTTCTGGGCATCTTGATCCCCTATTTTAACATTACCCTGTCCCGCGCTTCTTCCTTGTAATTGCACCG
>JAJZUR010000105.1 GCA_021848375.1 Pseudomonadota bacterium
AGATACAATTTCATTAACACTATCGCTTACCTGTTGACCATATCGGGTCGTATAAGTATTACCTGCTACTGTAGCAAACCTTGAAATTAATTCCATATCAAAATTGATGGTGCCTGAATTAGCGCCGGAAAACACTTGAATAAGATAGTGTTTTATTGCATCATCTACCTTCCACATTATTGATCGCTTAAGTTTGTTAAATCTGGTTTCATGGGCCAAGTCAGCTAATTTGGATAAAGCGATTTCTAATTCAGATCCATTCTTTTTTTTAAAAAAAACTTTGAAAAAGGGATCTAATACCTCGTCAACTTTACTTTCAGTTACGTACCCTGATAACGTGCTAAGAGCTTCAATCTGTTCTGAAAAAGGTTTATCATCCTCCTCTTCTTCAATACTATCTTCTTCCTGATTATAAGCAATTCTTAATACCGTCGAATCTGTTTCTCCAGGTTCACAAATGATGCTGTCGGTTACGCTTTCCCAAGCTCGTTTTACTTGCGCCGTATCTATCTTCTTTACTAAACATTCGGCGAAAATGCGAACCACTTGATAGCGTGATTTAAGGATTTGCGATTGGCAAAATTTAATTGCTGTTGTGGTACGTTCAGGATTTACTAACAAAGATAATAACCATTTTGCCGCAAAGAACTCAGCAAAGGTTCTATGAGTAAAAGTAATCTGTTCCCCATCAGACTCAATTAACCCGACTCGAAATAATTCTTCTTGGGTTACTGTCAATGTATTTGACTCATGAGTCCACTCTTTAACATTTTCTGTAAATAATTGCTCTGCGGCTAGTTCTTGATGAGATTGTGTGAAAGCTTGAGCCATTAATGGTTGATATCGCACATCAATACCTTGTTCTCTTTCTATATAAAAGATTTCATATTTTGCTTGAACAAATCTTTCATACAGATCCACAATATCCATAGACTCAGGTAAGCTAATTTCTTCTTCATCAGACTCAAGATAGTTCCTCAATTCAGTTGCAAAAGCATCTGCTAACAAGCGAGCTCGTAAAGGCACCCCCATAAAAGCAAAACTGCTGTCCTTTAAAGAATTCGAAAAACGTTCAACGATAATTTTTGCAAAGAAGCGGCATCTTGTAGCATTTTTGTCAACTTCTAAATTGATATTAAACCGTCTAACCCAAAGATCTTTAAGGTAGTCTATTTGATCTTCTGGGCCGAATGGTCTCATTGCAAAACCAAAAACCCCTAAAGAATCTTCTAGACTTTGTTGCATATGTTTGCGAGTAGCTACCCAAAGACGAACATGTCCTTGGCGCTTCTGCAAGACTTTAGCCATACTGATTACAGCACTCTGATGGTCCGAAGAAATTTCATCGAAGCTGTCAAAATATAATTGAACAGAGCCGGAACGAAGCTGCTCTTTCAATAGCTTTGTGCCTAAAGAAGTAAGCGATAAGCCTTCAGAGAGAAAAAGTATCACTGCTGCCATTGAATTCAGTTCTTTATTTTGTAATTGTTTTTTGTGCTTTTTAAGATCTAGATAAAAGATAAAACCAGAAGGATTTTCTTGTTGCAAACCAGCCACTTTTTGTTGAAGTGAAAGTGTCTTGCCCATACCAGGCTCAGCTGAAACAACCAAGATAGTATCTGCCACATCATCCATAGGTGTTTCTGTTGTGTCATCAACTTGAATAAATTGGCGGATTTCAGTGAGTGGCCCGCTTGATCTTACCCAACAAATCTTATCTTTTTTCATTTCTAGCCAATGTACGCGACGATTGAGGTAACGTTTTGCTAAATTAAGAAATTCATTTTCACTTTTGTCGCTAAGTGTTATATAAGGGGAATCTGGCTCGGATTTATCACCAAGTTGATCGTATGGTATAAACTTCTTCCCTTTTTCTAAGTACTTAGTCATGGATTCTAAATCTTGTTCCACTACGACATACATATCAGTAGAAGTGCTTTTCAGTACTTCCTTAGCCAAAATGACACTTCTTTTCAACATGCGAGGACGAAAACAGGGATCGAGTGTGTTTGGATCAACGGTTTCGCCACCAAGTTCAACGGTTTCTTGCTGCATAAGGATTTGTAATGCATCGGAATCAATGCATTTTTCATAATTTCCTGCTGAGACAAGTTTACTTAGGACCATTTGATTGCCGCAAAATAGTACGGGCTTTTCCGAAAGTCGTTTTTGGGTAGCATCATCCAGATCTTCATATTTGCTTTGTTTTTGAACAATTTGATCAGGTGCAAATGCGCTTAGCAAGTAATGTTTGATCCTTGATATTAGAATCATTTGTTTAGAGGCCAATTGTAATACAGGGGATATTTTTTCTTTTAGTATCCCAGCTTGCTTTAAACTAAACGTTTGATCGCATTCAACAATAAACAGCCTTGTGCCTTTAGCTGAAAAGGCGCTAATCAGTTTATCTTCAAGAAATTTAAATGCGCTCAACCGCACGAAAATATAACTACCTTCCCTAGAATAGGTTACAAGTTCGTAACTGCTCACACCCCTCCAATAAAAATATTTTTCTAAAAACACTTGACACTTGTTTTTGCTGCAAATTTTGTTTTTTGTAAACCCCACCTAAGGATAGCCCTAAATCGATCATGGTGATCCTACAAGATCATAAACGGCTGCTTGGGTCTTTTAAAATGGATTTATACGATTTATTGCAATGGTGCGCATTTATGAAAGCCAAAAAAACGCATGTTATCATTATCGTATGAGTACCATTAATCAACAATCAGTACGAGAAGAAGCCGAGCGGATAAAAACCGAGTTTGAGCGACTCTCTGTAGATAAAAAAATAAATAGTGAAACCAAGATGCTTTTCCAGAGCATGTTTATGCTTATTAATTTGCTGATAGCTATTTTCCTTGAAAAGACTACAAAGAAGAATAACAAAAACTCTAGCAAGCCATCTTCACAAACCGAAAAAGATGAATCCTCCCTTACAAATCCTGGCACTAACAGTAAAGGTAAGCCAGAATCTAATGCCACTGCCGACAACACGAGAACCGTAGAAAGTGTCACGATAGCCGAAGTGACGCAATGTGATGTTTGCGGGCAAGACTTGAGCAAAATCGCCCACCAACATGTTGAAAGACGAACTAAAATCGATATCGTCTTTGAAAAAGTAATTGAGCATATTGATGCACAGGTTAAGCTTTGTCCTGATTGCGGTTCAACTGTTAGAGGGGTCTTTCCCGCAGACATGCATGGCCCCTTACAATATGGCAATGGATTAAAAGCATATGTCATAAATCTATTAATTTGCCAAATGATATCTCTAAACCGTGTTCAGAAACTAATCAAATCGATGATTGGGGAGATCCTTTCTGAAGCAACGCTTTTGAAATTCATTTTACGTCTACATCTCGCATTAGCTCAATGGGAAGCTGATTCAATAGAATTGCTGCTGGTAAGTCCGGCTATGAATGTCGATGAAACCTCTTTAAGAGTCGACAAAAAGAACCACTGGATCCATGTTTATTCGGCTGGCGACATAACACTTAAGTTTTTGCACGCAAGACGTGGAACAGAAGCAATAAATGACATTAATATCATCCCGCGATATAGTGGAACAATCATCCATGATTGTTGGTCATCTTATTTAACATACAATGACTGTGACCATGGTCTGTGTGGCTCCCATTTGGTACGTGAACTTACCTGTATAATCGAATCTAACGGATACAATTGGGCAGCCAATATGAAAGCACTTCTTCTTGAGACGTGCAAAATAGTATCAAAAAGAAAAAGGAAAAAACTCAGTGAACAGGAATATGCTAATTTGCAGAAGCGCTATAGAAACATCATTACGCGTGGAGAAAAAGAATTACCTGCCATTCCCCCTAAGCCCAACGGAAAGCGTGGTAAAATGGCAAAATCAGATGCGCATAATTTATGGGAACGCTTGAGAGATCATGAGTCTTCCGTTTTACTTTTTGCCAAGAGACCTGAAGTTTCATTTACAAACAATCGAGCAGAAAGAGATTTAAGAATGTCGAAAGTGAAACAAAAAGTATCTGGTTGTTTTAGAAAAGAGGTTTATGCGCAAGCATATTGTCGAATTTCAAGCTACCTCCAAACAATGGCAAGCAAGGGATACAATCCATTGATCGCAATTCAGATGGCATTGGCTAGTAAAGTTGATTGAGGGGGTGAGCAGTTACACAAGTTCTTTTAATTCCTGATACACTTGTATGCTTAAAATTCTTGGATCTGACTGACTGCAGCAATGTAAAATTTTTTGCTTTGAACCTAAAAAATCCTCTAACCCCAATTTGGAACGAAATCTAAGATCAAAACGTTGAAGCATACTCACGTACTCAAGCGTTGGACCCACCATAACTAATTGGTTAATTTTACTGTTTGCTTCCTTAAAGAATTGTTTGGCACCCTGTGTTGAAAAAAAGGTAGCATGTTTTGCTTTCAACCAAGTTAACATTTCAGATTGAAAGTAGCCAGCTACAAGATCACTTTGAATTAAATTAAATCTTTGACACAATCCATCTTCTAAGCACACACCGAGTTCATCAACATTTGGCTGATGCACGGCAAAAGTTAAATTACTTAAAAAGTCATCTATATCCTTTTGAGTAGGAACACTAGGAAGCATCGAAATAGCATCATCTTCTTCTTTCTTTTCGCCAAAGTTCTTAGAAAATTTTAAGCCTCTTGAAACCAAATGGTCTTGTATGGCTTTTTCAGTTATTAACCCGTTTTCCGACTTATATAAATCAAACAAAATCCTACGAAACTCACGTGCATTATCTGATAAACTCTCTTCATTATTAATAAAAGCGAGACTTAAGCCTTTTCGAGTTTTGTCAATAACTTTTTCTGATACCAAAGCCGCGTGATAGAATTTAACCAATGGATTTCTTAAATCTAAAGATTCTTTATCGCTAGAAAGGCAGCTTTTTAATTTTTTAGCTAAATCTAATAAGTCTGAATGTTTTAGCGCTTTCACAAGTTTTTCTCTTCCTGTAAAAACGCTTTTAAAGCGATATCGCTTAGCATTAAGATAATCGTCAGAACTCAAAACAGGATCTATATCTTTT
>JAJZUR010000106.1 GCA_021848375.1 Pseudomonadota bacterium
TGAGGTATTATCTGTCCTCAGTCAATGTAAAATAGCAAAAGATGGCGACAAGCTTCCCACTCCCGAACTTGCGTTACGTAGAGCAGCAGCGGCAAACAAAATTAATTGTATAAAAATATTATTAAAAATAAATAATATTGATATTAATGGGGCTGGATCAGAATCCAAAAAAACGGCGCTTCATATCGCTATTGAAAACGATAATGTAGAAATTGCTCAACTTTTGATAGCCGCTCAAGCAAAAATCCTACCAGATAAACAACAAAAAACACCAGAGGACTACGCAAAAGAATCTAAGAATGATCAAATCCGATCATTATTTAAGACCTCGGAGAAGTTGAAGGTTTAGGAGGTGAATGCCAATTGTAGTACATTAGTAGTTTATATGCTAACTAGTTTTAGTTCCTATATTTGACCCATTTTGTTTACGTCATAGTATTATTCTTTACACCGTCAATATTCAGAGTTAGACTACGAATATGAGCGGTATAAAGAGAAATATTCAAGAAAAAGTTCTTAAATTACTGGGTATGTTCCCAGTTGTTTTAATTTTGGGCGCGAGACAGGTCGGCAAAACCACCTTTTGTAAACAATTAGTTCCTCAATGGAAATACTTTGATTTAGAGAAACCTGATGACTTCGAACTCATCAGTCGTAACCCGGTTCTATTTTTTGAATATTACCCAATGAATATCGTCTTTGATGAAGCTCAAGAGTATCCAGAAATTTTTCGTGTTTTGAGAGGTATTATTGATAACAACCCCAATCAAAATGGTCGATATATTATAACAGGTTCTAGTAGCCCCGAACTATTACAGCACACCTCTGAAACGCTAGCGGGAAGAATAGGAATTATCGAGCTAGGCACCCTAAAAGCGAATGAATATTATAATCAGCCGCTCAGTGATTTTTATCAATTATTTTCAAATAAGTTAGAAAAATCCACAATCATCTCAGGTTCTCCGCCTCTTTCCACGTTGCAAATGACAACCCTTTGGTTTAAAGGCGGTTATCCTAAACCCCTACTCTCAAATGATATAGAATATCATGCTCAATGGATGGAAAACTATCGTAACACCTACATTAACAGAGATATTGCAAAATTATTTCCACGACTCAATCGTTTTGCTTTTCAACGTTTTCTATCGATCCTCTGTAAACTTTCAGGAACTATTTTAAATCGAAGCGATGTTGCAAGAGCCATAGAAACCTCTGAAAAAACTGTTAAAGAATATATCACTATTGCAGAAGGAACATTTTTATGGCGTTCACTACCGAGCTTTGAAAAAAATGTCATTAAATCCATCATAAAAATGCCGAAAGGATATATACGAGATTCAGGATTATTGCATTACCTTGTCCACATTCATTCTTTTGACGAACTATTATTAGATCCTCTAGTAGGCAATTCCTTTGAAGCATTTGTTATTGAAGAATTATTAAAGGGTTTACAGGCAACTTTTGTAACAAATTGGAATGCTCATTACTATAGAACTCGTAAGGGTGCAGAAATTGATCTCATCTTAGAAGGTCCTTTTGGAACTCTGCCAATTGAAATTAAATTTGGTACGTCCATTAGGTTAAAGCAAATTACTGCTCTGATACAATTTGTAAAGGAATTTAATTTACCTTTAGGTTTAGTGATTAATCAAAGTGAACGGGTTGAATGGATCACGGAAAATATTGTGCAAATCCCGATCGGTTGGTTATAAATTTTTAAGAAAAGGCCATCATTTATGCAAACCACCCTTCAACCCTTAATATCTCTGCCCCAACAGCCCTTACTGGACGCCCTTAAAACCAGCTTGCAAGGATTAAGTAGTGCTGATGCAGCTGAACGGTTACAAACATATGGTTTCAATCAATTCACGACCGCACATAAACGATCAGCAATGGTTGAATCCCTGCTGCGTGCGTTTAATCCATTAGTAGGAATTTTGATTCTTGCTGCTCTCATTTCTTCTCTAACCGGTAGTCATGTCAACGCCATTATTATTATTCTGGTGGTTGGGTTTAGTGTTATTTTAGATTATTTTCAAAGTCACCGCTCCTTATTGGCTGTTGAGCGGCTGCGCGCACAAGTTGCCGCAATGGCGACTGTTTGCCGCGATAATCAATGGAATGATATTCCCGCCAAAGTATTGGTGCCGGGAGATATCATTCGTTTGACGGCCGGGGATTTGGTGCCTGCAGATTCCCTTTTACTTTCCGCAAAAGATCTGCACGTCCAGCAGGCTGCATTAACTGGCGAATCTTTGCCAATAGAAAAAGAAGCAACGCCTAATCAAAAACCGTCCTTGACGCCAATAGAAGCTCAAAATGCCGTATTTTCAGGTTCTTCTATTGTAAGCGGAACGGCTACTGCTGTGGTGGTTTCGACAGGCACCCATACTGAATTCGGCCAAATTGCAAAAGATCTCAATTTACGGCCACCGCACACTGAATTTGAAAATGGCATCTTGCGCTTTGGGTTATTTATTACCAAAACGATCATGGTTCTAATCATTTTTGTATTTTCCGTCAGTATCTATCTTAAACGTGATCTGATTGAATCTTTATTATTTTCTATTGCTTTAGCTGTTGGCTTAACACCAGAATTTTTACCCATGATAACGACCGTAACGCTCGCTGTAGGCGCTGTGCGCATGTCGCGCCAAAAAGTCATCGTGAAAAATTTAGCCTCGATCCAAAATCTCGGCAGCATTGATATTTTATGCAGTGATAAAACCGGCACGTTAACAACAGGCGAAATGGTTCTTGAAAAATATATTAATATAGAAGAGAAAAGCGATGAAAACGTACTGCTGCTTGCCTATCTGAACAGCTTCTTTCAAACCGGCGTTAAAAATCCAATAGACACTGCCATTTTACAAAAAACCCGCATGAATCCACTGGATATCGCTATATTGAAACATGATCATCCCGATATTCAACCGTACCTTAAAATAGATGAGATCCCATTTGATTTTGAACGGCGGCGTGCCAGTGTTGTCGTCGATAAGAATGGCGAACACCTTTTAATTACGAAAGGCGCACCTGAGCATGTGCTGCAGATCTGTACTCAATTTGAAAAAAATGGACAGATAGTACCCATGGAACAAACCATACGAGCGCATGCATTAGATTTATTTAAATCGATCAGCCGGCAAGGGTATCGATTGTTAGCCGTCGCCTATAAAAAAATGGCAAAACAACCGGCTTATCATGCGAACGACGAAACAGATGTAACCTTTGCTGGATTTCTAGTCTTTACCGATCCACCGTTACCAAAAGCCTTGGAAGTGATCCAAGCATTAAAACGCGAAGGCGTAAAAGTTAAAATTTTAACGGGCGATAATGAACTTGTTGCGCAACATCTATGTCAACAAGTGGGATTAAATCCTGATCGGATCTTATTAGGCTCGGAACTTGAAAAGCTCAATACGCAAGCGCTCGGTAAAATTGCGGAAGAAACTTTATTATTTGCGAGAGTCTCCCCTTCGCAAAAACAACAAATTATCGAATCTTTACGTAATCGCAATCATGTGGTTGGCTTTATGGGCGATGGTATTAATGATGCACCTTCCCTGCACTCAGCAGATGTCGGGATCTCGGTTGCCGGCGCGGTTGATGTTGCTAAAGAAGCCGCAAATATTATTTTGCTGGAACAAAATCTCAGCGTATTATTAAGCGGGATCTTAGAAGGCCGCAAAGCGTTTGGAAATGTGATGAAGTACTTAATGATGGGTACCAGTTCCAATTTTGGAAACGTGTTTAGTATGGCAGGCGCTATCATATTTTTGCCGTTCTTGCCGATGTTGCCCGTTCAAATTTTATTAAATAATTTATTATACGATTTTGCTCAAGTAACTATTCCAAGTGATCATGTTGATCCAAGTTTAACACGCAAGCCCCGGCATTGGGATATTGAAATCATTCGACGCTTTATGATCTATGTTGGCCCTATTAGCTCCCTTTTTGATTTTATCACTTTTTATGTTTTGCTTAAGCTTTTTGCATCAAGTGAAGCCATGTTTCAAACGGGATGGTTTATTGAATCACTCGCCACTCAAACGTTGGTTATTTTTATTATCCGCACTGCGGGCAATCCTTTTAAAAATCGCCCTAGCCTACCGCTTACACTATCGGTTTGTACGATGGTGATCATTGGCCTGTTATTACCTATCAGCCCATTTGCAGAATATTTGGGTTTTGTACCCCTCCCACCCCTTTATTTTGGATTTTTACTGATTGCCACCACGGCATATCTTTTGCTCGTACAACTTATCAAGCAAAAACTGATGTGGCGTTGGCTAAACGCTAAACGCTAAGCCATCCTTTGTAGTTTGCCGAGGCGCTGCCACCAACCAATAGCAAATCAGATATAAAGAAACTAATCCCATTAAATAAAATGACGGTGCATAGGATAATCCGGTTAATTTGCTTAAATACGCAGAAATAATCGGTGTTGTTCCACCAAACAACGCAAGGCCCAGGTTAAAACTAAAAGCCATCCCTGAATAGCGCTGCTCTGCAGGGAACATTTGCAACATAAAAGGATATGCCGGTGCGCAGTTCCAGGCAGCTAAGGCAGCCAAAGCAATGATAGCAACAATATTCAATAGCGGATGATTTAATGACATCGTGGTAAAAACAGGCATCGCAAAAATGAACATACCAACACAAGATTGGATTAAGGTTTTGTTATATCCAACTCGATCTGACAAACGTCCAAAAATGGGTAATAAAAGAATATAGCTCCCCATGCCAAGCACGGCGTAGCGCAAAGATTCGGTTGGAGAAAGCCCGATGATCTTACTGAAAAAGAGATTCACATAGGCCAAAATCATATATGCCGCAGAGCCCGCAATTCCCCCCAAACAAACTGACAATAAGACAGGTTTGGGGTTTTCCTTTAACGCCTTTAAGAGCGGTATTTTCACGATATGCTTGTTCACTGCAAGCGCTTCAAAG
>JAJZUR010000107.1 GCA_021848375.1 Pseudomonadota bacterium
CATGCCAAGCACGGCGTAGCGCAAAGATTCGGTTGGAGAAAGCCCGATGATCCTACTGAAAAAGAGATTCACATAGGCCAAAATTATATATGCCGCAGAGCCCGCAATTCCCCCCAAACAAACTGACAATAAGACAGGTTTGGGGTTTTCCTTTAACGCCTTTAAGAGCGGTATTTTCACGATATGCTTGTTCACTGCAAGCGCTTCAAAGACCGGGGTTTCTGTCGCTCTTATTCTAAGATAAAACCCAACCATTCCGAGTAATCCACCTAGAATAAACGCATATCGCCATCCCACAGCGCTTGAAGTCAGATGCGTAATCCCAAGGCCGACGAGAGTGGCAATAAAAGCGCCAATAAAATTAGAGGCAGTAATAATCCCTCCCAACGTTCCAAAACCAATGTTTTTATTGTGTTCTAAAATAAAAATGGCAGAGCCCGCGCCTTCCCCGCCAATGCTTATCCCTTGAATTAACCGACACAACACTAACAACGCGGGCGCCCACAGTCCAATCACCTCAAATCCTGGCATACAACCAATGGCGAACGTTGGGATTGCCATACATCCAATCGAAAGCGTTAACGCGCGCTTGCGGCCCAATCTATCTCCGATGTGGCCAAAAAAGATTGCGCCCAAGGGGCGCATTAAAAAACCAACGGCAAAAACGGCAAGGCTTAAGAAAAGTTGTGCAAAATCATCTTGTTTGGGGAAAAATAGTTTTCCGATTTCAACGGAGAAAACTGCATAAATGGTAAAATCGTAGTACTCTAGCGCATTCCCAATGATAGAGGCTGTTAAAATCTTAGATTTCACGATCCTTCCCCTTAATTAAAGATATTAAGAGGAATTATAAAAAAAATAAGTTAAACAAGATAGCTTTATTTTTTAGTTTGGGCTTCAGTTATCTGCACTTTAAGGGACAATATCCCAAGTTAACTGCAAGCCAACCGCATCTAAGCGATTCTTAATCGAGCCTTGTACATTTTGTAAGCCTTGCGTTGTGTTGACAGCCGTTGGTGCTGGTACATTTAAGTTATTATCCTTCTTAAAAAATACATGGGCATAGCCAAAATCAAGGGCAATATTTTTGCAAATCCTATATTGCGCCCCAATGGCAGGGACTATTTGATTTTGATTGGGGATAAAAAGGTTTCTATTCGCATCTGGAACAGGCGATTCATCAAACATCACTCCAAATCGAAAACGCCATAGTTCATTATATTGGTATGTTCCTCCGACCGATACCCGATAGGAATTCTTATAATTTTCATTGTTAATTAATTGGGTATTATCATCAAACTTGATGATAAGCTGCTTGTATTGTTTCCAGTGTGTCCACGCTAAATCGGCCATAATCGCCCATTTTTCATCAAAGGCATGATAGGCACTTAATGTTGCGTATTCAGGCAAGTGAACATCCGCTTTATTCCCCTTCCGTGTGGCAGGTAAGAACACTGGATATTGAGTGACGGTATATCCTTTCGTTTTAACTGTAATTTTTGAATGATATTGAATACCAAAACGCGTATAATCGTCTACCTCATATAGGCCGCCGATGTGATAACCTACCCCCCAATTATCTGCTGTACTTTCAGATAATCCATCTGTATCTAAATTGCCGGTACCTATCCGTAGATCAGATTTGACCAACATATAGAGGAAATCAACACCTGCCCCTAATGAGAAACCATGATCGAATTCATATGCAAGACTTGGTGCCAGATCAACTGTTTTCATTTCAGAACGTGTATTTGAGTAACGCGGCAACGCATTGTTCGGATAATTTATTTTTGAACCAAACGGAACATCTGCACTAAAACCAAACATCCATCGATCATTTATTCTTTTGGCATAATGTAGCAAGGGAAGCAGCGCATCATTGCTCGGTCTAATGTTTCCGCTACTGGGTGAAAGAGGTGCCCCAAAGGTAGTCGTTGCCTTAGTCACATTTAAACTGGTATGTGGCAAAAGCAACACTCCGCCAACAACTAACTGTTCATTATTTAAGTGGGTTAGGCCTGCCGTATTATAATGATTTGTGCTAGCATCTTCTGCGAGTGCCGCCGTCCCTGCATAACTCGTTCCCATATTGCTAACATTTTGCTCGAGCATTTGAAATGCCGATGACCATGCTGGTAGGGTAATGCCAAATAATAAAACCGATCCCATGATCTTTTTGAAGAAGCTAAACTCCCGACCTCGCATAAATGCCCCCCCCGAGCTCTTTCCATAATCCTTAGGAAAAGTATAGGTTATTTATGCAAATTTATCACTATGTTTATTATTTTTTCCAACCTTCAACTAAACTCCAATCGCCAAAACCGGTCGGTATAATTTGAATACTTGAAAATCCTGCCTCTGCAAGGAGTCCAACTAGTTCTTTACGAGAAAGCTGTTGCCCCCCCTCTGTCCAAAGCAGCATCATAATATTATAGCTTGCAACAGAACTTGGCCCTGTTTTATCTTCATTAAATAGCATTTCATGAATAACAATGCGGCCATTAGGCTCTAAGGATTCAAAACTTTTCTCAACTAAGAATTTGCATTGTTCTATCGTCCAATCATGAAAAACATCGCAATAATAATGGAGATCTGCTAAAGGGAAGTTGTCTTTCCACATATCACCCACTTGAGTTTGAATTCGATCTGCTAATCCAAATTGGTTAATATATTCATTTGCCACATCTGTCACCAATGGGCGATCATAGACGATTGCTTGTAAATTTGGCCAACGCGATACAGCACCAATACTGTGGGCGCCTGAACCACCACCCACGTCTAATAAACAGCGGTGTTCTGATAAATCAATTTTATTTGGCCATAGCCCTGCCATGGCAATACTTTTACCATGCATACAGCGGGTAAAGTATTTAGCCATTTCAATTTGTTCTTCGTTCGTTTTAAAAAGCTCTGCTCCCTTATAAATTTGAGAAGCATTGTCCAGTAAAGCATTTTTAAAGCTCTTAAATGAATACACCTCTTCATTCATCAACGTAAGATCTAATGATCCCCCCATATAAAAAGGGCTCTCTTTTAATAAGTATATTTTTGCAGTATCGGTTAATGTAAATTTTTGTTCAGAATTTAAATGTAATAATTCCAAACTGACACACATAGACACTAGTGCTTGAGCTGGCCGTTGTTGCAGATGAAGGGCACCCTCTATTTCTTTTAAAGATAAGCCTTCATAAGGACCGATAATCTCAAACAAATTTAGCTGATGGGCAACGTGTAGCGCTTGTGCAGCCGGCAAACCAAAAACAACATTAAAGAGTTTATTCGCCGCATCATTCAACGGCATTTGTATTTTTGACAAGGGGAAGTTTATCTTGGTAGTCGTCATTGTAGATTCCATTTATAGCGCTCCTAAAATATGATTATTATTATCACATCCATTTTTTTTGTTTGTCAATTTTATCAAAAAACTTATGAGTTAACTACCATCAACAGTCTTCTTGAAAAATAAACTATCAGTGTATTTTAAAATTTATCTGCAATTCCTTTCTTTAAGAGTTCTTCTAATGCCTGAGCTGTTAAAGGTTTACTAAAATAATATCCTTGAATATACTGACAACCCCTATGCAATAAAAACTCCATCTGATCTCTTGACTCTACCCCTTCTGCTAAGGTTTGGATCCCTAACTCTTTAGCCATAGCAAGCGTTGCCGTCACGATAACAGCGCCATCACTACTATTGACCACATCATCTATAAATGATTTATCAATTTTTATTTTATGCACATGGAAATATTTTAAATAGCTTAAACCAGAATATCCGGTTCCAAAATCATCAATTGATAATGAAATGCCTCTATCTGAAATTTCTTTAATAAGAGGAGAAAGACTTTCATCCAACATGGCCGTTTCAGTTAACTCTAATTCAAGAAAATGAGGATCAAGCTTGGTGGTTTTCAATACTTTATCAATGCTCGCAATTAAATTTCCCTGCCGTAGTTGCTTTGGCGAAAGATTCACTGCGACTTTTAGATCCTTAAATCCTTGCATATGCCATATTGAGGTTTGATACATCGCCTGCTCTAGGATCCATTCTCCCATCGGGAGAATTAATCCCGTTTCCTCCGCAAGCGGAATAAAATTTATTGGGGAAATAAGACCACGAGTAGGGTGATTCCAACGAACTAACGCTTCAACACCGCTTATCGATTTCGTTTGCAAATCCACCAAAGGTTGATAATATAATTCTAATTCCTTTTTTTGCAGAGCAACGTCGAGATCGCTTTCGAGTTCTAATAATAAAGGTGCATTACTCGTCATTGTTGATTTATAAAATGCAATCTGATTCCCTCCTTTCGATTTTGCATCAAACATAGCAGCATAGGTATTGCTAATGAGTTTTTCAGGGGCTCCTGAATCTTTAGGAAATATCGTAATCCCAACACTTGCCGTAAGTCGTGACTCTCTATTTCCCAAATGAAAAGGCTTATCTAGCGCTAAAAAAAGGTAATTGATTTCACGTTCGATTTCTTCCTGTTCAACTGGATAAATTAACAAAACGAAGGCATCAGGCCTCGGTTTTGTCAAAATACGCTCCTTATCATCAAACCGACTCAGCTCTATCAGTTCAGTTTCAAGACGTTTAGCAACAGAGTTAATGACGAGATCGCCTGCTTGATATCCCAAACTATTGTTAAAAACATCTAACCGATTTATACCAAAACTAACCAGCGCAAAATTTTTACCACTCTCTTTGGTTTTTGCTAGAGTTTCTTCAATATACTGCGTCAACAACCGTTGATTGGGCAAATCAGTGACCAAATCATAATTTGCCTGATGCGTAAAGGAAGCTAACATTTTTGACAATTCTAATGAATGAATAAGCCATTTTGTACTGCGATAATTCATTCCTAAAAGAAAGGCTAAATATATCAATACAGAAAAGCCCCCTATTATGTAG
>JAJZUR010000005.1 GCA_021848375.1 Pseudomonadota bacterium
TGCCAAAGTCATTTCTAAAAGTATTTAGCAAGGACATTTGTATTATTTGTGTTTGCGAAAAATCTCGTGTTTGTAGATATTTTTGTATAACTTCTGGCATGCCGCCAGTGATAAAATAGACATGTAGCAATTTTTCTAAGAGTTTTGTAATGCTAGAATTTAATACAGTCGTAATCTTTGCAGTAGCAATGTGTTCTAATAGATCTTTATAATCGTTAGCCAGCAAAAATTCATTAAACGTCATTGGTTTCAAATATAAAGAATGGACTCTACCAACTGGCATACTAAATGACTCATCTTTGATTACAAATTCTAATAAAGAACCAGCTGCAATCACATGTAACTCAGGCATTAATTCTTTATAGTAACGTAGCGCCATAATTGCATTAGGACATTCTTGTATTTCATCTAAGAACAATAAAGTTTCACCTGGTATGATGGCCTGTCGGCTTAGGGTGGTTAACAAGTTATTAATTTCAACGGGATCTAAAGTTGTAAAGCACTGTTTATATTCTGGCTGTAGGTCAAAATTGATGTTCACAAAAGAAGTAAAGTTTTCTGCGGCAAATTTTTTAATGAGAAAGGTTTTACCAACCTGTCTCGCTCCTCTAATGAGTAACGGGGATCTGCCTATTTGGATTTTCCAGTCTTTAAGTGTATATTCAAGCATTCTTTGCATATAATACTCCCTATATTTTCTGCACGTCATGAATATTTTAAGGGGTAATTATATGCAGTATAGGCATAAATTGCAAAGTAATGATGATATTAAAATTGTGAGTTAATTAGCTAAATTTTGGAGTTAATTTTATCCCATCCGCGAAAGAGAGCCAGGTTGAAAAGAGTTACTCGAATACGTCGAATACCGCGCACCCCAAAATCAGCTTCTGCGGCTTAATGGCCTAATCGGTATCACCAAACAAACCAATAATAATATCAACAATGGCCAAAGTCCCATCTCTACCCAGGGCGTATTGCCTTTCATGCTGTAAAAAGCGCCTCTTAATACCATTGCTTCAAAGGCTGGAATCGTGGCGGCGATATTGCCTTTCGGATCAATAATAGCAGTAATACCGCTCGTTGTTGCGCGCAATACATAACGTCCGGTTTCAAGGGCGCGCATTTGTGCAATTTGTAAATGTTGGTGTGGGCCCCAAGATTTTCCAAACCAACCATCTTCACTTAGCGTAATGATTGCATCTGCATTGCGCAGTGTCTTTCGCACTAATTCAGGAAACGCAATTTCATAACAAATTAAGGGATCTAGTTTGAGTGTACCCGCAGAGATGAGCGGCTGATCCTCATCGCCATTGCTAAAACTAGAATTGGGGAGATCAAAAAAATTGATAAGGCCTCTTAGCCATTTTTCAAATGGTAAAAAATCCCCAAACGGTAATAAATGATATTTATGATATAAACCTTCCCCATTGCCCAATGCGATTAAAGCGTTATAAGCCATGCCATTCGATTTAACCACTTGGATCCCCGTAATTAACGTGGAATGATGAGCTGCAGCGACATTTTGTAAATGCTGCACATAATCTTCAGCATAGGGAAGCGCTAACGGAATGGCGCTTTCTGGCCATAAAATTAAATCACGTCCCCACTCTTTTTCACTCAAGCGGCCATAAGTTTGTTCAGTAGAACGAATGGGTTCAGCTTGCGTAAATTTATCAAAAGGTTTAATGTTGCCCTGAATTAAACTCACGGTATACGGATGAGGCTCCAAGGTTGTGTAAGCCCGTTCTTGCCCTAAAAAACCACCGCCCCATAGTAAAGCAACCATAATAGTTGCCAATATTTTTGCATTGCTATTGCCCTTACAAAGCGTCACTAAAGTGCCGCTTGTCAAAACCACTGCAAAAGAGACGCCATAGACACTGGCGATGGGCGCATAGGCACTGAGTGGCGATCCTAGTTGCGAATAGCCTAAATATAGCCATGGGAAACCTGTGAAAAGCCAGCTTCTCACCCATTCAAATAATACCCAGGCGCTTGGAAAGCGCAACAGACTGAATAAAACGGTATCGGTGCGATAAAGGCGGCTTAGCACATAGCCTTGTACTGCGAAAAAAAGGGCGAGCATTATCACCAATAAAGAGGTGATCAAAACCGCAAGCGGTATATCAGTGTTGCCAAAATCATGAATGCTGACATACACCCAAGATACCCCCATGCCAAACACCCCGAGGCCATAACCAAATCCAGTCATAAGGGCTTCTTTCGCGGTCGTTTTTTGCCAGATCCAAAGCAAAATGGCAGGCGATAGGATAGCCAAAGGCACGCAATGGTGGGGCGCAAAGGCGATCGGCAAAGCGGCCCCGGCTAGGATTGAAATAGGCACTAATACACGCATTGAATTCAGCATATCGCATCCTACCCTTAAGCCAAAGGTCAAAGCAACCCCCTGAATTTGTTGGCTATTTAGAAATCTTCTTATGATGGAAAAGTTTTTTTAATCTTTGGGGGAACCTTATTTCACCAATGATATCTCATCAGTATGAGTAATAAGTTGTTCAATGTAATTACAAATTTTACATAAGGAGCTACAAATGCCTACAGAATTCCCACCTTTACCTTTGTCTAGAGGTTTTATGCCTCAAGCTTTAGTGAATAGATATAATAATATGATTGAGAATATTGATCAAATACTTAAACGTTTAGATGAAAATCGGGAGCTTAAAGAAGAATTTCGTGGATATCGTAATAAACTTTTTGAAAGCTTTACAAAAGCAGATGCTCGATTTACAACCGAAGCACATCAAAAAGATGAAATTCGAATAACTGCTTATCATAACTATTTAAACGTAATTCAAAAAGGTCTAAACTCGTTAATTAGTGTTAATCCCAGTATAGTGGCTCCTTTATCGAATAAGCCACTACCTACTCTACCAAAACCAACGAAGGAAGTAGTGTCTTTGCGTGATGACATAAAAGCCTTAGAGAAGCTTATGGGAGATACGGAAGAAGGTCAGGAAAAGGTGAAACCATTGAAGGAAGCATTGAAGTTATTGAAAAAGAACATCAATGAAAGCGAGAAATATGGGCTTTTAGATAAACGGGCATCTGAATATTCTGAACAACTTAAAAATATTCATCTTGAATACTTAGCCTTTAAATTTGAAAAGAAGTTAGAAGTTGCCATTCACCAGCTTCGTCTTGCGATAGATAATGTTAATGAGAAACGCTCTGGTAAGCCTGCACAAAATATCTTGTTTGCAATAAGAGGTAAAAAAAGCCCTGATCAAATAAAGTTAAGAGAGCTTGAGAAATTAAAGGCCGAATTTGAAAAAAATAAGAAACTAGGAAATATAAAATCAATAGGGGGATATGAAAAGGCTTTGAAAGGGGTTTTCGAGCCTGCGCTCAAACCAGAAGAATCCAAGAAGAAAAGGAAGAAACCTGGAAAAGATCAATGGTCAAAAAACTAATATCAATACTGAAGGATTTATATTCAATAATGATATTGCCATTATAAAATAATGGTTCCATAATACCTCCTATTGGTCTTCGAGTTAAGGTAGGGGAGGATAGGGTATGTCAACAAAGCATTTAGTTCAAATGAATATCAGCGATAAAACGCTGCATAAGGTTCAACGCATTCAGGAGATGGGTGATTTGCCCAATCGCACAACGGCGATTAAGTTGGCTGTTGATGTTATTGATGTGTTGGCGTCGACCCTGCATAAGGGCGGCAAAGTATACATAGTCAATGCTGAGGGAAAGCAGCAGGAGTTATTGGTGCCGGGATTTAGCAAAGACTATTCTGCAAGTTAGATCCACTGAGGTGGATCCAGGATGGTGAAACATGAGCGTACGTCAGGAACAAGAGGAACGAGAAGTTGAAGATTTAGGGGTAGAAGTGGAAGGGGCTGATCCTTTTGCGCGTGATCTTTCTCCCCGCGATAGGTTACAATTTGCGAAATGGGTATTAAAAGGGGTCTTCGCTTTTTTTGTGATCAGCGTAGGTGTCTGGTTATATCGAGAAAACGATGGAGAAACCCTGTTTGATGTTTTTAAAACCGGAATTTTACCCATCGCTACTTTTGTGATTGGGGATTACTTTGGGAGCAGGGGAAGATGAAAATTGCCATTTTGTCTCGGCGCGCACGTCTATATTCGACACAACGTTTGGTCGAAGCAGCGCGTATGCGCGGGCATGAGGTCGAAGTCATCGATACGCTGCGCTGTTATATGAATATTGCTTCGCATAAGCCTTCCATCCATTACAAAGGTCGGCAGTTGGAAGGCTTTGATGCGGTCATTCCGCGCATTGGCGCTTCCATTACTTTTTATGGAACAGCCGTCTTACGCCAGTGTGAAATGATGGACATATTTCCGGTGAATGAATCGGTTGCTATTTCGCGCTCGCGTGATAAATTACGATCCTTGCAACTATTAGCGCGCAAAGGAATTGGTTTGCCCGTGACTGGTTTTGCGCATTCCCCAGATGATACGCAAGATTTAATCCGCATGGTTGGCGGTAGCCCGCTTGTCATTAAATTATTAGAAGGCACTCAAGGGATGGGCGTTGTGTTAGCAGAAACGCCTAAGGCTGCAGAAAGTGTAATAGATGCATTTACTGGTTTAAAAGTGAATATTTTGGTTCAAGAATTTATAAAAGAAGCAGAATGCAGCGATATCCGTTGTTTTGTGGTGGGCGGTAAAGTGGTGGCAACCATGAAACGCCAAGCAAAACCGGGAGAATTTCGATCGAATTTACATCAAGGCGGTACCAGCAGTACGATTAAAATTACCCCAGAAGAACGATCAACTGCAGTACGCGCTGCACATATCATGGGTTTAAATGTGGCAGGAGTCGATATTTTGCGCTCGAATCATGGGCCGGTCGTCTTAGAAGTCAATTCATCCCCAGGTTTAAAAGGAGTAGAAACAACTACCGGCATTGATGTTGCCGGCAAAATTATTGATTTTATTGAGCAGAACGCCAAACCTAATCATACTAAAACAAAGGGTAAAGGATAGTTTAATTTAACGGTGTCACTTGCAGTAAATGCACGCGGCGTTTATCGGCGCGCAAGATTTTAAAACGAAACCCTTGTATTTCTACGGTCTCGCTGCGTTTGGGTAGATGTCCGAATTCGCGGGTTACAAGGCCGCCGACAGTATCAACGTCTTTGACATCCAGGTTTGCATTAAAATATTCATTAAATTCTTCGATAGGCGTTAACGCTTTTACGGCAAAACTGTTGTCATGGTATTTTTTGATGGGCTGATCATCTTCCGTATCATATTCATCTTCGATATCGCCGACAATTTGTTCTAGCACGTCTTCAATTGTGATTAATCCGGTGATTCCGCCATATTCATCCACGACAATGGCCATATGATGACGGTTGCGGCGAAATTCTTGTAATAACACATCTAAGCGCTTGCTTTCCGGGACAAATACAGCGGGTCTTAAGATGTCGCGAATATTAAAATTCTTTTTAGCTTCGCCAGAGGTATAGGCTAACAGATCTTTAGCCAGCAAAATCCCGAGGACTTCGTCTTTATTTTCGCCAATGACGGGGAAACGGGAGTGAACCGTTGTAATAACGATAGGCAAAATTTGTTCCAACGTCATTTCTTGTTCAATGACGCTCATTTGGGAACGCGGGATCATAATATCGCGTACTCGTAATTCCGGGACTTGCAATATCCCTTCGATCATTCCCAATGCATTGAGATCTAACAGTTTACGTGCGGCGGCATCGCGTAATAGTTCAATGAGTTCTGTTCTGTCGCGCGGCTCACCGGCTAAGATTTGTCCAATTTTCTCTAACCAAGATCGTGTTGAAGGATTGGGTGATTGCGATTCTTCACTCATGATGCGAATGTATCTCCATAAGGGGGTGGAAAACCAAGTTTAATCAATAATTCTGTCTCTAGACTTTCCATTGCGTTTGCGTCTTCGTCGATTTCGTGACTATAACCTAATAAATGCAAGAGTCCATGAATGACCATATGTGCCCAATGGGCTAACAAGGGTTTATTAAATTGATTTGCTTCTGCTTCCACAATCGGTGCACAAATCACAATATCACCCAGCATGCGGCTGACTACGCCAGGAGGAACTTCGTAAGGAAACGACAATACATTGGTAGGCCCTCCTTTACTGCGATATTGCCAATTCAGCTCAGCACTTTCTTCTTCATCGACAATGCGAATGGTTAATTCTGCGGTTTCTGCGCGTTGCCATAGAGCTAAGCTCACCCATTCCCGGATCTGCGCTGGATGTGGCAGGGTTTTTGCAGTGCTCGCAATTTGAAGTTCCAGCTCAATACTCATCTAATTCTCCCGCTAACCGTTGTTTTTTTTCTAATTCTTCATAGGCTTCAATAATTTTCTGGACTATTGGGTGTCTAATCACATCACTTGATTGAAAAAAAGTAAAACTAATACTCGAAATATCCTGTAATAATCCAATCACTTGTTTTAAACCTGACAGTTTACCTTTTGGCAAATCAATTTGAGTAATGTCTCCGGTAATAACAGCAGTTGAACTAAAACCAATACGGGTTAAGAACATTTTCATTTGTTCGGTGGTTGTGTTTTGCGCCTCATCTAAAATGATGAAAGCATCGTTTAAGGTTCTGCCTCGCATGTAGGCAAGGGATGCAATTTCGATGACTTGCCGCTCTAATAGTTTAGCAACTCGTTCAAATCCCAACATTTCATACAAAGCATCATACAGTGGGCGCAGATAAGGATCGATTTTTTGAGCAAGATCGCCTGGTAAAAAACCTAACCGTTCCCCTGCCTCTACCGCAGGGCGTACCAATACAATGCGTCGAACTTTTTCTTGTTCCAGTGCAGCGACTGCAGAGGCGACCGCAAGAAAAGTTTTTCCAGTTCCGGCTGGACCAATCCCAAAGTTCACATCATGATTCATAATATTATGGATATAACGTTTTTGATTCAGGGAGCGGGCTTTAATGATCCCAGCACGCGTTTGTATAGAAAGTCGTTCTTCTTCGGTCTCAAGCTCAGGTGTTTCAGGATCTGCGCTGTGTTGTTGCAAATATAAGTGTATCAATGTTGGCGTAATTTCTATTCCTTTTTGCGTTTCTAAGTATAATGATTTTAAAACCTGACCGCCAATGCGAATGGTTTTGAGTGTGCCGGTTAGTTGAAAGACATTGCCTCGATTAGCGATTTCGATCCCAAGTCGATGTTCAATTTGCCGCAGGTTTTCATCAAACCGACCGCATAAATTTGCCAATCGACGGTTATCAACCGGAGTGAGTGTAATATCAAATGCTTGTACTGAGTCGCTCAAATTTTATTTCTTAACCGCCCTTTTGCGGTACCCTGACAAACTTAAGCATAACTCGGAATGGCCCTTGATGCTACCGCTTTTCCCCGTAAGGTGTTATAAACCGCCCCAGTGATGTGAATATCGGCCAATTTTCCTATCGTAGCTTGGCCTTCAAAATTGACCACGCGGTTATTATCTGTACGTCCGCACAGTATATTGGAGTCTTTTTTAGAGGCGCCGGTGACAAGAACGGTTTGAAGAGTGCCAACCAACTGGCTGCTGATGTCTTGGGCTTGTTGTAAGAGCAGATCCTGTAATCGAGTTAGGCGCTGTTTTTTTACATCAGGCGAAATATCATCGGGCATACTCGCTGCTAGCGTGCCAGGTCTTGGGCTATAGATAAAACAAAATGAGAGATCAAATTTAATGTCAGAGACGAGTTCCAAGGTTGCTGCAAAATCTTCTTCTGTTTCACCTGGGAAACCGACAATGAAATCAGATGTAATACTGATATTTGGACGCGCTTCGCGTAATCTTTGGATTTTATTTTTATACGCTGCAATGGTATGGCCGCGTTTCATTAAAGATAAGATCCGATCGGATCCACTTTGTACTGGCAAATGTAAATGGTTTGCGAGCTTTGGAATTTTAGCAAATGCTTCTATTAAGCGATCCGAAAATTCAACAGGATGGGATGTCATAAACCGTATGCGTTCGATCGTTTCCATTTCAGCAAGATAAGTAATCAACAGTGCCAGATCAGCAATTTCTCCATTATGCATAACGCCGCGATATGCATTGACGTTTTGTCCTAATAAAACTACCTCAGTGACACCTTTGGTCGTCAATGTATACACTTCATGCAAAACATCATCAAATGGACGACTCGCTTCTTCACCGCGGGTGTAAGGTACCACACAATAACTACAATATTTACTGCACCCTTCCATAATCGAAACATAAGCGCTCGGACCATCGGCGGTTGGTTCTGGTAGATTGTCAAATTTCTCAATTAACGGAAAAGAAATATCAACGAGGGGACTGCGTTTTTGCGTAATGGCGGACAACATATTTGGCAGTCGATGTAACGTTTGTGGACCAAACACTAAATCTACAAAAGGTGCTCGTTTTAAAATATCTTCCCCTTCTTGGCTTGCCACACAACCACCAACCCCAAGCACCACTTCCGGCCGTTTTTCTTTAAAGGAACGAAATACGCCTAGCTCGGAAAACACCTTTTCTTGGGCTTTTTCACGGATAGAACAGGTGTTTAATAAAATTAAATCGGCGGCTTCGGGTGAATCGACCGGTTCAATGCCATGTGTAGATTTCAACAAATCTAACATTTTGGCCGAATCATACACATTCATCTGACAGCCGTATGTTTTAATATAAACCGTTTTCATTCGTTTCCTGACGTATGATATTGGTGGCTATGGGTGGACTCGAACCACCGACCTCAGCATTATGAGTGCCGCGCTCTAACCAACTGAGCTACATAGCCAAATAAGTTAATTGACCTTCGAGAATGATCTTTTTAGAGATTTCAAGGGTAAGCATTATAACATCAAATTGTATCGGTGGGCGATAGTGGGATCGAACCACTGACCCCTGCCGTGTGAAGGCAGTGCTCTACCGCTGAGCTAATCGCCCTAAAAGAGCCATTATCCTAACAGAGTATGTTACAATCAGCGAGTTTTGATTCAAAAAGAAAAGGTTTGTCAAATGACGATTCGTACCCGATTTGCCCCCAGTCCGACGGGGTATTTGCATGTGGGAAGCGCTCGTACTGCGCTCTATTGCTGGTTATTCGCCAAAAACCAACAGGGAACCTTTATTCTCCGAATTGAAGATACGGATCCCGAACGTTCTACCCAGGCAGCGGTTGATGCCATTTTAGAAGCGATGGAGTGGTTGGGGTTAAGTTGGGATGAAGGGCCGTTTTATCAAACACATCATTTCGATCGGTATCGGGAAGTTGCGAATCACTTAGTGAATACGCATCACGCGTATCATTGTTATTGTTCTAAAGAACGCTTAGAGGCGCTGCGTGAAGCGCAAACCGCCAAAAAAGAAAAACCCCGTTACGATGGCCATTGTCGACATTTAACACCTGGCGCGCTTGATAAACCCTATGTGATTCGTTTTCGTAATCCAGACAGCGGCACTGTAGTGATAGATGATTGTGTGCGAGGTCGAGTGGTTATTCAAAATTCAGAATTAGATGATTTAATCATTGTGCGTAGCGATGGATCCCCAACATATAATTTTACGGTCGTTGTAGATGATTGGGATATGAAAATTACCCATGTGATTCGGGGGGACGATCATTTAAATAATACCCCGCGCCAAATTAATATTTTGCAAGCCTTAGGCGCAGTTATTCCGATTTATGCCCATATTCCAATGATATTAGGCAGTGATGGTAAAAGATTGTCTAAACGCCATGGTGCCGTTAGCGTGCAACAATATCGTGATGAAGGGATATTGCCCGAAGCGCTATTGAATTATCTGGTTCGTTTAGGTTGGTCGCACGGCGATCAAGAAATTTTTACCCGTGACGAAATGATCCAATATTTTGCGCTGCAAGATATTAATAAAGCGCCTTCTGCCTTTAACCCGGAAAAATTGCTGTGGTTGAATCAACATTATTTAAAAACAGGGGATCTGGTTGAGCTCACCAAACAATTACAGACACAAATGGATCGTCTCGGGGTTGATACGAGTATAGGTCCTCGTTTACAAGACGTTTTTATCGCGCAACGTGAACGCGCAAAAACGTTAAAAGAGATGGCTGAAAAAAGCGTTTATTTTTATCAAGATTTTGAGCGCGTTGATAACGAGGCCAAAGAAAAGCATTTAACCGAAGAAGCCTTAGGCTATCTGAATGTACTCTATCAGGAATTGGAAAAAATCTCGGATTCAGATTGGCAAGCGGCAAGCATTCATGCAGCGCTTGAAAAAACTGCAGCAACATTAGGCATTAAACTTGGCAAATTGGCACAACCCTTGCGTGTTGCAACGACAGGCAATACCATGTCGCCGCCTATCGATATCACTTTGCAGTTAATTGGTCGAGAAAGGACATTGGTACGTTTAGCCAGTCAGGGGTTGACAGTCGGGGCAGGAGCCCTGTAGGATTCGGCTTTAAATTAGACACTTGCAGCTTGTAGGGGGCTATAGCTCAGCTGGGAGAGCGCTTGCATGGCATGCAAGAGGTCGGCGGTTCAATCCCGCCTAGCTCCACCAGACCCGTTCGTGCTGTCCCCATCGTCTAGAGGCCTAGGACATCGCCCTTTCACGGCGGTAACAGGGGTTCGAATCCCCTTGGGGACGCCATCTATTTATATTGTGCAACAGCTCATTTCAAATTCTAGATTATAAGGTACTTGCTTAGGGCGTCCGACTTTCGAATGTGTTAGAAATCGGATATTAACGCGGTGTTTATTGCCGCTGACTTCCGGATAAATTTCAGAATCAGCGGGTAGTGCGATTCTTAAGAGCTGGCAAGGATTTTGGGTGTCGAGGGAGCGTTGATAAAATCCGGTTGTTGCAAGCGCGGGTTCAAAAAAGGCGCTGTTGCGGATCAAATTTAAGAGAAGTTCAATCGCGGTTTTCAGAGGACTAATCTCGGAAATCCAGCGTGATAAGCAGTCTGCTTTGCTTTGTGCCGGTTGATGTAACCAATGATGGTAAGCGGGATATCAAATCCACATGTGCCGCCGGTAATAACGGTCCGTTGACGTACACTGTTTAATAATTCATTGTCACGGATCTGAGAGCCTAATTTACTGGGTAAAAGCTGTACCTTTTGTAGTTGAACGGTGAGATCTTGCAGCGTGTTATCTAACCGGTGTTTATCGACTTCTGGGGTATCTAATAATCGAGATAATCCGTTGATATGTCTATCCAATTCTTTTAAAACTTCCGAGCGAATATCAGTGCGATCTAGGATCGTTAAGATTTCATTTAGTGCAGTGACGCTCGCGTGACTATCCCATAATGAGCGGCCATTTTGAAAGTGAGAGACCTGAGAAAATAGGTGTTCCAGCCTTAAAAAAGCTCGGATCCTTTCATTAAGTGGTTGTTCATATAAGATAGGCGCTGACATGTGGTTACTATAACAGATCTTGTAGTGAAGTCGAGATTTTCCTTGGGTTGTTCAATAAAAATTACTTAGATAACTCAATATAGTAATGGTGCAACAACTGTACTTTTTTTCTAAGCGTTTCAAGATCTTCCTCATTTACAAGCACATCATGCGCGTGCTGAAGGCGCTCGTTGCGTGATGCTTGGTTTTGAATGATGGCTTTAATAATATCAACAGGAGTTGCATCACGTTTGGCGACGCGTTGGATTTGGAGTTCTTCCGGACAATCGACGACCAATACTCGCTGTACAGCGTCCTGGAATTGCGCCTCAATTAAAAGCGGGATCTCAACAATTAGGTAAGGCGTTTTGGCTGCTGCTGCAAGTTTGATAATTTCGGATTTAATGATGGGGTGTAACAGCGCTTCTAACCAGAGGCGATCTGGTTTAGATCTAAAAACCCGTTCTCGCAATTGGATTCGATCGAGTGATCCATTGGCTTGTAAAATAGAATTACCGAAACGTTGTGCGATCTTTTTTTCAATAGCAGGATCGCTTGCTAGTAGTTGATGTGAAATTTTATCAGCGTCGATAACGGTTATACCACATTCTCGAAAGAACTGTGCGACGGTAGATTTACCGCTGCCAATCCCTCCCGTTAATCCCACAATCATAAAACCAACCATTTAAAATATAATAGATTAAGTGATTGTCCCCATACTAAGGCCACAAATCCCGCAATAGCTAAAAAAGGACCAAAGGGGATAGGGACATTTTTATTACGTTTTTTCAAATAAATCAGCATTAGGCCAATGATTGCCCCTAAAAAAGAAGAAAGCAAAATAATGAGCGGTAACGCTTGCCAACCTAACCAAGCGCCTAACATGGCTAACAATTTAAAATCGCCATATCCCATACCGTCTTTGTCGGTAACCCACTTAAAGATCTGATAGGTGATCCATAACACTAAATAGCCTGCGATGGCGCCAAAAATCGCGCTCACCGGATCGGTAAAAAGGCTGAAGGCATTTAATCCCAAACCTAACCATAAAAAGGGAAGCGTGATATCATCTGGCAGTAAAGTGTGATCATAATCGATAAAAGCCAAAGCAATCAGTGCCCAGGTTAAGAGCAGCGCTGGCAGCAACGGCTCAGTGAAGTGGAATTGATGAGCAACTAAAACTGAGAGGGCTAAAGATAATAATTCGACAAAGGGATAACGTGCAGAAATTCTTTGATGACATTGTCGGCAACGTGCTTTTAACCAAATAAAACTGAGCACTGGAATATTATCATACCAAGCAATGTTTTGGTGACAGTGTGGACAGTGGGAGGGCGGACTGATGAGATTAGGAGGAGGCGGCATTGATGATGGTTTTGTTTCGGCTTCCATCAGGCGGGGCAATCTCGCAATGACCACATTTAAAAAACTGCCAACCAAGAGACCGAGCAGCCCAATGCACCAGAAAAAATAAGAACTATTCAGCGGCAACGTATGGTTGTGCAGCATACGATTAAATAATGGAACCCATTTTAAAGATTGGTAGATACATAGCGATAACAAGTCCTCCGACAAGTACACCTAGTATAACCATAATTAAGGGTTCTAGCAGGGTTGTCAATCCGTCAACTGCGATATCGACTTCTTCTTCATAAATGGTTGCGATTTTTCCAAGCATGGCTTCTAATTCCCCCGTTTCTTCGCCGATCCCGACCATTTGTACCACCATCGGAGGAAAGACATCGGTCTTTTTCATGACGGCTTTCAATTGTTGGCCGGTCGCAAGGCCGGTTTGAATACTATTGATGGCATCCAAGTAAACAATATTGGTAGTGGCCTTGGCAACAGAAAGCAGTGCATCTGTCAAGGGCACGCCTGCGGCTGAGGTAGTCGAGAGCGTGCGAGCGAAACGGGCAACAATACTTTTATTGATGAGGGGACCAAAAATAGGCAATTTAAGGAGCAATCTTTGCATCAGATGTCGAAAGCGAGGTTGCGTGCGATAACTATATTTAATTATATACCCCAACAGAATGACGCCGCCTAAAACATAAAATCCATCATTTTGTATAATATTTGAGATCCCGATAACAAATTGAGTAAAACCGGGTAACTCAGCACCATAAGATTTAAACATGTCCTGAAAAGTAGGTACCACTTTTACCAATAAAATGGTGGTTACAATGAGGGCGATGCTAACCACCGCTGCTGGATAATACATCGCTTTTTTAATTTTTCTAATTAAGGAATCAGATTTTTCTTTATAATTAGCAATGCGGTCTAACAAAGTATCTAAGGTTCCGGATTGTTCGCCAGATTCAACCAAGCTGCAATATAACTCATCAAAGTATTCAGGATTTTTTCTTAGTGCGGAAGAAAAAGAATTACCGCTTTCCACATCAAGTTTGATTTTTCGAACTAAATCGCCAAGTGCATCGGATGTTTGACCCTCAGCAATAATTCCCAAACCCTGCACTAACGGGATCCCAGCGGTTGCCATGGTAGCCATTTGTCGGGTAAAAGCCGTAATTTCTTGTGATTTAATTTTGGTACTGCGATGATTGAAATTAAAGCGAGATTTGGGTTTAAGAACGAGAACATTGATCCCTTGCGCTTGTAAGAGGGTTCTCGCACGGATGGGAGTTTGTGCCGGAATTTCACCGGTGACGCGACTATTATTACTATCTATTCCTGTGTATTCAAACGTAATCGTTTTTGCGAGGCGAGTCTTTCGAGGAAACAATGGAGTTGACATGCTTAATCCTTAGAAATCCTAGAAATTTCTTCAAGGCTCGTGATCCCTTGCTTCACTTTTTCTAAACCGGATCTCCGCATATCCCACATACCTTCTTCAATTGCCTTTTTGTAGATATCAATGGCATTACCGCCCGCCATAATGATATTACTGATGGCCGGTGTATTGGGCATTACTTCATATATGCCAGTGCGTCCTTTATAACCTTCCTTACAGAGTTCACAACCTTTCGGTCCAAAAATTTTTAAATTTGGTATTTCTTCTTTGGTAAAGCCGATTTGTAATAATGCGACTTCTGGAACCTCAATGAGCGTTTTGCAAGCAGTACAAAGTACTCGAGCCAGACGTTGGGCAATGACAAGCGTAACCGATGTAGCAAGATTATAGGCAGGGATCCCCATATTAATTAAACGCGTTAAGGTGTCGGCGGCACTGTTGGTATGCAATGTAGATAGCACCATATGACCGGTTTGCGCAGCTTTTACTGCAATTTCAGCGGTTTCTAAATCGCGAATTTCTCCGACCATAATTACATCAGGATCTTGTCTTAAAAAAGCGCGCAGTGCTGCGGCAAACGTTAACCCTGCTTTTATGTTCACATTGACTTGATTAATCCCTTGTAAATTAATTTCAACTGGATCTTCGCAGGTCGAAATATTACGTTCGACCGTATTTAAAATATTTAACGCCGTATAAAGTGAAATGGTTTTACCGCTGCCAGTTGGGCCTGTGACAATCACCATGCCTTGGGGTTTGTGAATTGCGTTTAAGAAGAGTTCTTTTTGAGTATTGGTATAACCTAAGGCATCGATACCCAATTTAGCGCTGCTCGGATCTAAGATGCGCATCACCACTTTCTCGCCGAAAAGGGTTGGACAAGTACTGACGCGAAAATCAATTGTGCGCGTTTTAGAAATGCGCATTTTAAAGCGTCCGTCTTGCGGAACCCGGCGTTCGGAAATATCAAGGCGCGCCATTACTTTCATTCGAGCAGAAAAGCGGCTCGCAATATTCACCGGTGGTGTTGCGTGTTCGTACAAAATACCATCATGGCGAAAGCGGATCCGATAGATCTTTTCATAGGGTTCAAAATGTAAATCGGATGCGCCAGAATTAACGCCGTCTAAAATAACTTTGTTAATAAAACGCACAATGGGTGCATCTTCCGACTTGTCATCTCCTTCGGTCGTAATAATAGTGTCATCGTCATTCATAATATCAAGATTTTCAAGCCCGATATCTTCGAGTTCATTGAGTGCAGAAACTTCCTGTTTAGAGATTGTTTTGTTAATGAGCTCATTAAATTTATTTTCTTCAACCAGTATCGCTTCCGTATTAATATTGGTTTGATATTTAATTTCATCAATGGCATTGAGATTGGTTGGATCTGAAATAGCAACAAACAATCGATTGCCGCGCCGAAATATGGGCAGGGCATGTAATTTACGAACGGATTGTGGATTGACAATTTCTTGAGGAATATGTTGCGGATCAAAAGCGTCTAATTTTAAAATGGGAAAACCAAATTGTTCAGCCGATGTGGTTGCAAGTAACGTGGGATCAATATAACGACCCTCAATTAAACTAGTGACAAAGGGAATTTCTTTTTTTAGAGCTTGCGTTGTTACCTCAAGGGCTGCTGCTTCGGTCAGCAGCCCAAGTTGAATTAACTTTCTTGCAAATCCCCCGAGGGGAACTTTTTGTTCAGTATCCGCCATGCAAGTCTCCTATTATTGGCAGTTACTGGGGGCGTAGGGACTTTTATTTGAAGTACATGTCCAGCTAATAGATCCATCGGTTCCAATGGTTGGTTTAAGGATTACGGTTTGTACAGTGGGAAACGCAGTGGCTGTACTAGTAACGGTTATCCAGCAAGTTTTATCTTGTGCTACTGCCCAAGATGCGGTTATTGACGTAGCAGGCGTACCTGTTGCATTTGGTAGGCTAGCGCAAGTCATTGTTGCTGAGGTGAAGCCGTTTTCAGAAAGATATTCTGCGACAACTTGTGATTCCGTGCCTCCATACGTCAGCAATTCACTGAACCGTGCTTTATAGATGTAATTTTGGTAAGCAGGAACTGCAATAGCCGCCAAGATTCCGATAATGGCAATGACTATCATTAACTCAATTAATGAAAACCCTCTTAGCTTCACTTTCATAACTATATCTCCATATCATTAACTAAACGCTTACTTCTATTGATGCAGGAATCATGCCAACGTCGAAGCATGTCTCCCATTAAATTTCTGAGCGTAACTGCGCCAATATTTTGGCTCAAAATTAGCCGCTTATTGACAGTTACTCGGCGCATAAGGACTACTTCCCGAACTGCATACCCAGGTAATAGAACCATCACCGGCTAAAGTGGGTGTCAATTTAATGGTAACTGCACCGGTTGGAAATGCAGTAGCTTTACCAACCACGGTGATAACACAACCAGCACTAATAGCCCAACTTGCTGTAATTGCTGTGTTTGGCCTACCTGATCCCGCGCTGCTGGTTGATAAAGCAGAGCAGGTTGAATTATCGATGGTAGTAGCGCCGGATTGTGAGACCACTTCAGTGATGGGTTGTTCTTGGTTTTCAGCAAATGAAATTAATTCACTCACCCGTGATTTATAGATGTAGTTTCGGTAGGCTGGGATAGCAATACTCGCCAAAATCCCGATAATGGCAACCACTATCAGCAATTCAATTAATGAAAACGCAGCAATTTTTGATTTCATGGTTCACGATCCTCAAATGCTAAATCCTTACCGTTTAGAATGCAGGAATCGTGCCAACCATTTAATGGGACTTTATGGGGAAAATTTTGAATAGAATGTCAAAATATTGACGGGTCATTCATCCGGTATTTTTTGAGGGCGTTGTCGTTGAAAACCTAAAGCTGGTAGTCTTTGCAGAGTTTTTTCTTTATCCAATAATCAAGTGAAATCTTACCGTGGCCATAGAGGGCTATGATGCCAATCAATATGCCCCAAATGATGTGATCCTTTAGCGCAGAGCTATATTCAGGTTTTAATAATAAGGGATAAAAAATGGCATTGAATATATTAAAAACAAATAAAGCAACTGCCGGGAGTCTCGCGCCAATACCGAGTGCCATTAAGGCGGGCAAAGTAATTTCAGCAGCGGTACCAAGATAGGCGGCGGTAACAGGGGAAAGGCCGACAATTTTATATTCGTTTTCAAATAAATATAAAGTAGAAGACCAAGAGGTTAATTTAAGCCAACCTGAGCTGAAAAAGACTTGTAATATATATAAACGGATGGCGAGTGCCGCCAAAGAAGATAAAAGATCCAATGTCTGCGTCAGCAAGTTTGATAGTGAACAAGCAAGCTTAATCAATGATTTCATGAATTTGATTGTAGCATAATCGTTTTAATTCCAGTACCATCTTTTGAGGATGGTCCCATTTGGGCGCTGTTATCTCCCGCCCTCGGCTTTGATCGAGGTTAGGGATGACAAAACCCTTAAAGTTGGCGGTTGATCGTATGAAAGCATTAGACATTAAAAATTTGCAGAAAACCTATCAGGGGGGGGTCGTTGCCTTAAAAGGGATCGATCTCAGCGTAGAAGAAGGTGATTTTTTTGCACTGCTTGGACCCAATGGCGCAGGGAAGACAACGACCATTGGGATTATTACTTCTTTAGTGAATAAAACATCGGGATCTGTTTCGGTGTTTGGTCATGATTTAGAGGTTGAAAGTGAAATTGCGAAGACCTTTATTGGGGTTGTGCCGCAAGAATTTAACTTTAATATTTTTGAACGGGTTATTGATATCATTATCAATCAAGCTGGGTATTATGGCATTCCCCGCAAACGGGCAGCCGACAATGCTGAGCGTTACTTAACTCAACTGGGGCTTTGGGATAAGCGAAACCAACAGGCGATTGAGCTATCGGGCGGCATGAAGCGGCGTTTAATGATTGCGAGATCCTTGGTGCATGAACCGAAAATGCTTATTTTAGATGAACCGACCGCAGGGGTTGATATTGAGCTAAGACGTTCGATGTGGAAATTTTTAAAAGACATCAATCATCAAGGCGTTACCATCATTTTAACGACACATTATTTAGAAGAAGCGGAATCCCTATGCCGGGGGATCGCGATTATCGATAAAGGCAGCATCATTGCCCATACGACGGTGAAACAACTGTTAGCGCGTCTAAATAGTGAGAGCTTTATTTTTGATTTAAAACATCCGTTAACAAAGGCCCCTCATTTGGTTGGCGTCAACACACTACTCTTAGACGAATTGTCACTCGAAATCAGCTTTCCCAAAAGCGTTAATTTAAATCATATTTTTGAAGAATTATCTAAACAAAATATTGAAGTGAATAGTATGCGTAACAAAACCAACCGTTTGGAAGAACTTTTTATTCGTTTGGTGAATCATGCGTAATTTTAATTTAAATTTGGTTGGTCTTTATACACTTGTTCGCCGTGAATGCATGCGCTTTATGCGTATTTGGACGCAAACATTGTTGCCCTCTATGATCAGCATGGCGCTCTATTTCCTGATTTTCGGAAATTTGATGGGTAATCGCATTGGAACCATGGACGGTTTTCATTATATTGAATATATAGCGCCCGGTTTAATTATGATGTCGATTATTACCAATTCTTATGCAAATGTCGTTTCCTCGTTTTTCTTTGCCAAATTTCAACGCAATATTGAAGAAATGATTGTATCACCTTTATCCATTTATACATTATTATGGGGTTTGCTCTTGGGCGGATTGGCTCGCGGCATCACGGTGGGATTACTCGTCACCTTAGTTTCTTTATTTTTTACGCGGTTAACGATTACCCATATGGATATAACGATTTTGGTGGTATTGTTAACTTCGTTGTTGTTTTCTTTGGGCGGCTTAATCAATGCCATTTTTGCTAAGAGTTTTGATGACATTAACATTGTTCCAACCTTTGTCTTAACGCCCCTGACATATTTAGGAGGCGTGTTTTATTCTTTAGATTTATTACCCAAGTTTTGGCAGTGGGTAACTCATTTAAATCCAATATTCTACATGGTTAATGCTTTTCGCTACGGTATGTTAGGCCAGTCCGATCTGGATATACACACTGCCTTAGGCGTTATCCTTGGGTTTATTGTCGTCTTATATTTGATTTGCATATGGTTACTTAAAAAAGGGACTGGTATTAAAACGTAATGTATTTTTAAAATGATTTAGCATATAACGCCAAAGTCTGTTCATGAATAATTGGATCATTAAAGTATTTTGCAACGCGTTTACGTCCAGCTTCTCCCATTTGATTCCGTAATGCTTCGTTCTCAATTAATTTTATTAATGCATTGGCGAGCGATATACTGGTTTTAGCCGGAACAAGAAATCCATTTTCTCCATTAATTACGACCTCACGACAACCTGGTACATCCGTTGTGACAATAGGCCGGCCAGAGCTTGCGGCTTCTAGTAAAGATTTTGGTAGGCCTTCACGATAAGAGGGTAAAACGGCAATATGACACTCTGCATAGGCTTTTGCGACATCATTGCATTGTCCTTTCCACGTAATAATCCCTGACGCTTGCCAAGCTAAAATTTGTGCTTCGGGAATGGAAGCAGGGTTTTCGGGATCTGGCATGCCGTACAATAAAACATTGACTGCAAATCCCTGATTCCGGATGATTTCGGTAGCCTTGACTAACTCACCAATGCCTTTATCCCATAATAAACGAGCGACACAGGCAATAATGACTGGGGGTGCTGCAGGCGGTGTAGTGATTGGAAAAGCATTCATGTCAACACCGGCACCGGCAATGATTTGCGCGCGTTTACGATTTAGGCAATGATATTTAACTAAAGTTTCAACGTCATCTTGATTTTGTAAAATCAAAATACTATTAGGTCGAGAAAAAATAAACCGAAAAATGCGGCAGACAAAAAAACGTAGAAATTTTTTCTTTTTCCCCTCTCCCGCTTGCGGGAGAGGGTGCCCGAAGGGCGGGTGAGGGTGTTGCCGCGGGAGAGGGGGGTGCGAAGCACCGGGTGAAGGGTCTGTAAACAAATACCCTAACCCACCGAGTGCATTGATAACGCGCTTTATTCCACACCATTGCGCGACAAGAGAACCCATAATCACCGGTTTAATGGCGACATGATGCACGATGTCTGGTTGATAGGTACGATAAATATGCTGCAATTCGTGCAATAATTTGAACTGACGAATGGGGTTTACACCGGCGCGGCTAAAATGTTGTAACGGAAAAACTTGGATCTGAGCCGCGCGAATGGTTTCCGTACATCGAAGACATCGTGTGGCAACGGCCACTTGATATCCGGCTGCAATGGCTGCTTTCGCAAGATTTAATCGATGAGAGCAAAAATAACTGTCTTCAGCAACCAGAAATAACAATTTTTTCATGACTTTAGGAGATCACAATGTCCAGTATAGGGTTCCATCGGGGAAAGATAAGTTTCGCCACATATTTTTAATGTCGGCAATCAAGCCGCCTGTTTTAAGCAATTTTTGGAAATTGATGGGTGCTAGATTTAAGTATGGCTTATGTGAGACAGCACCGATAATGCAATCATAGTCACCAATATGATCGAAACTTGTCAACAAGTCTATTTCAAAATGCATTCTGGCATCTTTGGGATCTGCTTCTGGATCATGGACATCGACTGTATAACCGAACGATTTTAATTTTTCAATCACATCAATCACTTTAGTATTTCGAAGATCAGGAATATCTTCCTTAAAGGTAAGGCCTAAGACGAGAATACGACTATTGGATGGCGTTAATTTTATTTTTTGTAATTTCTCATGAACGGTGTTCGCAACGTAATTCCCCATATTTTCGTTAGTACGGCGGCCGGACAAAATAACTTCTGGCTCGTGTTGTACATTTCGAGCACATTGCGCGAGATAGTAAGGATCAACTCCAATACAATGACCTCCGACGAGACCTGGTTGAAAATTCAAAAAATTCCATTTGGTTTTGGCTGCCGCTAATACATCATAAATTGACAAACCGAGCTTACCGACGATGGTTGTAATTTCGTTCACAAACGCAATGTTGATATCCCTTTGGGCATTTTCAATGACTTTGGCTGCTTCAGCAGTTTTGATGTTTTCCGCAACAAAAATATTATTCTCATTGATAGCGCCATAAATCATTCGTAGTTTTTCGGCAATCTCTGGCGTTTGTCCAGCGACCACTTTGGTTATACGATCAATCGTGTGGGCTTTATCACCCGGATTAATGCGTTCTGGAGAATAGCCTAAATAAAAATCCTTCCCTGCTTTAAGATTGGAAGCACGTTCTAAAATGGGGCCGCAAAAATCCTCTGTGATACCTGGAAACACCGTACTTTCATACACGACAATGGCGTTTTTGCTTAAATATCGTCCAATGGTTTCAGATGCTTTTTGCAGCGGCAATAGATCTGGCAAGTTATCTTTGGTCACTGGGGTTGGAACCGTCACAATGTAAACATCTTGTTTAGCCAACGATTCTGGCGCATAGCTAAATTGCATGGTGGTCGTCTTAAGCGTTAGATCTTCTATTTCTCGAGTACAATCATTTCCATTTTTTAACTCATTTATTCTTCTTTCATTGATGTCAAAACCGATTACCGAGAAATGGCGGGCTAAAGCAATGGCAAGGGGTAAACCCACGTAACCAAGTCCTATCACAGCAATTTTTGGTTTTTCATTAAACGCCATAATATTCCCGATACCATTTAACAAAATGTTCTAAACCGACATCGATATTGGTGGTCGGTAAAAAGCCAAAATCGCGAGTGGTTTCTGATATATCTGCAAGAGTTGCTTTCACATCACCCGCTTGCAGAGGTTCAAACCGAATGTTCGCTTTTTTGCCAATGATATTTTCTAGGGTGTGAATAAAGTCCATCAGCGATTCAGTACGGTTATTGCCAAGGTTGTAAATGCGATGCAACACCGCTTTTTGATCACCCACTAATTGGGTTTGGTTCTTCTTCCCCTCTCCCGCTTGCGGGAGAGGGTGCCCGTAGGGCGGGAGAGGGCTAGGGGGTTTATCCAAACAAGCAATCACACCAGAGACAATATCATCGATATACGTGAAATTACGTTTCATATCCCCATGATTAAAAACCGCAATTTCTTTATCTTGCAAGATTGATTGGGTAAATAAAAACGCAGACATATCCGGACGACCCCATGGGCCATAGACGGTAAAAAAGCGCAGCCCCGTTGCTGGGATCCCAAATAAATGACTGTAAGTGTAAGACATCAATTCGTCACTGCGTTTGGTAGCGGCGTATAAAGAGATCGGATGATCAACGGGATCTTGTATGGAAAAGGGTAACTTTTGATTTGCGCCATACACGGACGAGCTACTGGCATAAACCAAATGTTGAATTGGCAGTTTTCGGCACGCTTCTAAAACCGTCAAATGCCCTGTGACATTGGCTTCAGTATAGGCATACGGATTAGTTAAGGAATAGCGAACGCCGGCCTGTGCGGCAAGGTGAATAACGCGATCAATATTTGGATGTTTCTTAACCAAATCTTCCATCGCGATTTTATCCGTAATATCAATCGGATAAAACTGGAAATTCGGATGTGTGTTCGTGATGTTTAAACGTGCTTCTTTTAAGCGTACATCATAATAATCATTCAAATTATCGATTCCGATAATTTGTTCGTTTCGTTGCAAAAGCATTTTTGAAACGTGATGTCCGATAAATCCAGCAGCGCCGGTTACGAGAATCGTCATAGATAATAAACTCAGGTCAACAATTTTTAATGAACAAATCATATCGAAAAGCAAGAGAGCCGTCCATATTAAATTCAAAGCAGAAATAAGTTAGCTTTAACACTTTTATAGTGGAGCTTAGAAGAATTTAATGATAACCTATTCGTTAAGAGGCGCGAAGGTTAGATAAAGGGGAGCCAAAGTGGAATTTACGGTACAAGAACGCAAGAAGTATATAGATATTACACGTAATCAGTGGATGACATCACTTGAGCTTAAAACACAATTCTTAAAGGGAAATGGTATTGAAACATTGGTTTCGATGGCCGATAGCATTGCAAGCGCGATAGCCCAAGGCGGAAAATTAATGCTGTGCGGCAATGGCGGCTCAGCGGCCGATGCGCAGCATTTGGCCTGTGAATTATTGGTTCGATTACGCTCAAGTAAGAATCGTGCGCCTATCCCCGCACTGTCATTGGCATTAGATACTTCTACTATTACAGCGTGTACGAATGATTATAATTTCGAACAACTGTATTCAAGAATGGTGCAAGCGCTTGGTAGGCCAGGTGATGTCTTGTTAGGCTTAACGACATCAGGACGTTCCAAAAATGTGATTAACGCGCTGAAAACGGCTCGTGAACTTGGGATTGTGACCTTTGGTTTTTTGGGTGGAAATGGCGGGTTGGCATTAGCAGAATGCGATCTTTCTTTGGTGATTCCAGGCACTGATCCAAACCGTATTCAAGAAATACACATTACGGCGGGTCATATCTTAATGGATTTAATTGAGAGCATGTTATTAGAAAGAAAAGAAATTGCGTTAATGGATGAAGCAGTTGTTACATCCCCTTCTGTCACAGAAACCTGTCCTTAAGATATTCATTCAATGCTTCATCATAATCAACACAAGTTTTTACAATTAAAAAATCTGAATTTACCATTAGGGCAATATGCCATCACTGGCAGTGGGCCGATGGGTATTCGCAATTTAAGAGAAATTGCTGATATTGATATTATTGTAAGCGATGAATTATGGGATAGGTTGGCAGCGCAATATGGTATAACTGATACAAATGGGGTAAAGAAAATCGTATTTCCGGATGGATTGATTGAAGCGTTTTGCGAAGGATCCTTTTATATGGTTACAAATGATAAGAATGCTCCTACTATTGCTGAACGGATTGCAAAAGCTGAAATCATAGAGGGATTGCCATTCGAATGTTTAGAGTATGTTTTATACTACAAACGTAAAATGGGGAGAGGAAAAGATTTAAAGGATATTCAAGCGATAGAAGCTTGGCTACGGAAGTAGCTTAGAAGCACTCTAGCTTTAGTATTGGGCATGGATACGGATTAAGATGACTTAAATTTAGCAAAAGGTCTATTTATGAATATAACCCTTTACATATAACTTATTATAACTTATTATGGGGTATGGAATATACGGTAATTATTAAAAAGCAGGCGAAAAAGAAGTTGCTAGGGCTATCGGACGTACATCGTCATCGAATAGCAGAGAAAATTGAGTGGCTGGGGAAAGATCCAGGTGACCCAAGGCTAGACATTAAAAAATTGGTCGGCAGTCCTTACTATAGGCTTAGGGTAGGTGATTGGCGTATCATTTTTGATAAGGATGATGAAATAAAGATTATTTCCATTGAAGCCGTTAAGCCAAGAGGAGATGCTTACAAATGAACTTACAAAGAATTAAATCTATTACAGGGCAAGACGAATATGTGTTATTGCCAGTTGAGACTTATCACGTTTTAAAGAAACAAATAGATAAAATTTTAAATGAAGATTATGATAAGTTTAAAATTGAAGATTATGTTCAAAATCCAATTGCGCTGGCAAGAATTCGCGCGCATTTAACACAGAAAGAACTAGCAACTTATTTAAATGTTACTCAAGCCTATATTAGTAAAATTGAAAATCAAAAAAGAGTATCATTAAAATTAATTGAAAAAGTAAAAAAAGTTATTAAAAACTATAAAAGTTAAAAAAATATGCCTATTTGGCGTTTGGTTAGACATCACGCCTACTCCAATGTGCGACAAATATTTTACGCTATCAAAAATTTAAAGGATATTCAAGCGATAGAAATTTGGCAGCGGGAGACTTGGTAAATTGACAGTTATGCTATTCTGCTATATTATGGGTAAATTATTTAATAAGTGATACGAATTTTGGGGGGTGAAGCATGAAAGCCACTGATTTTATTGAGAAATTTAAGAATAAATTAACGGTGCAATTACAAGGAAGGGTTGCGGGAAAGGGTAGTGTTAAAATAGCAGATCAAGATGCCCGGAATGGTATTGACAAGTGTGTAACTGCTCTACAAGACAGCGTATCAGGAAATGAAATACAACCCTCAGATTTGAATGAAATTATTAAAAAATTTGATAAAATTATTGACTCCCTACAGAAAAAAGAAAGTATTCGAGGTATTGTTATTTCAGATGCCAAGCAAATCTTATCTAATTTTGACTTCAATCCTTCTTTTCAAAATGCCCCAGCTGGAAAGACGAACACCGATCTTGCGCGGGTTCGCTTGGAAACTAAAAAAATTGCCGAACGAGATGCGCGGGGTTTAGATGCAGACATTACTAATGATATGATTAAACATACCGTTTGTTATAGAAGTGATCCAGAAAATCGTGATTTGGAAGATGTCTTTACCAAGAAGAAATATAGTAATCCTGCAGCTCTTGCGGCAGGGACACCCTACAACCAACCTGCTAATAACGCTACTCAAAC
>JAJZUR010000108.1 GCA_021848375.1 Pseudomonadota bacterium
GGGATTAAATCATTACCCGAGTAATAATATTGTGGAGTTTTAATTCCAGATCGAGTTATTACATCGGCTGGATTAATTTCATTCCCAACTTTAGTTCTTAAGCCTTCTCTTTGGATTTTACTTAACATGTCAAGCCAGAACTTTTTCAAACCTTGAGTTGTTTTAGGTTCTTGTTCGGTGGCAGAAGTTATCAGAATAGCAGCTAAGCCTTTTGCCTGTATTTCTTTTTCAAGTTTTACGTTGTTATTCAAAACGTCATTGATCATTTGCATGACCACATATGCTGCCAACTGTTGTGCTGGAGAAAGCGGGTTTTCATGAAGTAATTTTTCTTTACCTTTAGCAACGACTTTTTCGAGTTTGCCGCGTTGTTCTTTTGCTTCTTCACGAGTCGCTAAAATTTCTTCAAGGGGTTGAAAGTAACAACTGGTTAGTTTACGGGCAACCAATTCAAATACTTTACCAGTTTCTTTAGTAGTTCCTAATAGTGCAACGCTCTTCGCAAGATTGGTTTCGCGCTCAGTATCTACCTTTTTGACTGCAAAACTAGCTGCTTCTGCCAGTTTTTCTAAGAAAGAGCCGGCAACGGGAATGGAACCAATAACACTTGAGGAAATTTCTAAAATATTGGAAGCAAGGCTTAAAGAACCATCTTTTGGCGAATTACCTCCCATTACCCCTGTACAGTAATTATGAAAAGCACCCAATTGAACTTTAACGTAATCGTAAAATTCTTTAGCATTTTTATGATTTGCGATCATTTGAGTGAATCGTTGCATATCTTCTTTACGCTCTGCACCTAAAAGTGTCGCAGTATGATGAACATATGTTGTCAAACCGCCCACTGTGCTACTAACGTTCGATAAATTTTCTTGAACCTGACTTAATCGCTGATGTAATTCACTCTTTACCAATTCAACACCCGCAGCACCGTTTTGCTTATGGTGTTTATCTAGTTCTCTTTTTAATATCTTGTACGTTTCGGATAAATCATAAACCAATGTGATTGGCAATCTTGGATTGTTGTTCCAATTTCTTAGCTCAATTGTGCCTTTAAGTGTAGGAATTACATTGCTTTTAGGTTCAAACCTGACATTTACAATAGGATCGTTTGCATCATTTGCAACCCAGTCAGCATGTTTTTCCAAATGGGTTAATACTTCTTCCAAGACTCTTCCTTTAGCATCTGGAGATTCAATAACTTCACCCGCCCGTTTACCGAGATGAAAGATAAGGAGATTGAGAATATCTAATGAACCAGAAAACTTGATTTCAGGCTTTTCATCTGCGGAAAATTGAGTTGCTACACCCAAGCGCCAATCGGTTAATTTCTTTCGTGTTGCTTCATCTTTAAATTTACCATTTCTATAAAGTGCTTCAGTAGAGACGTGTCGTATTGTATATGACACAATATTTTCGTTTTCTGGTCGCAGGTCTAAAAGTTCTGGGTACAATTTCACTAATGTATCTACCATACGATGTGTACCATGAGCTAATGCTTGTCTAAACAGACGTTTAATGTCATTTTCTTTGGTAATCAAATCTCTTAGTGAAAAATAGTTAAAAACGTGCTCATTACCACAAAGAATTGCAGCACTTATAATTTCGGTTGAAATTGCATCGCCACCCCAAAGTGTGCGCCAATTTTTAATTTGGTTGGCTAGTTCATTGAATTGTTTATCATCAAATGTAAAAATACTTCTTTTTAATTCGGGTTGCAGCTTCTTAAAATTCTCAATTTCTGCTTGATCATTTTTTTTTTGCTCTTCTAACTTTGCTTGCATTACTGAGGAAGTTTGCATGGCTGCCTTCTCCTATTAATAACCCTTGTAAGTACATCTTTATATGAAGCCATTCTAAGAGTAGGCAATTTGAAAGTCAATAAACCATTTTAACTTAGGTGAAAAACTTATTCTTGTAAAAACATAATTTTGAAAGTTATTTTTTTACTGAAAATTCTAATTTGATGGGATGCATATAATATAAAGGTTGCTGGTACACCCTTTGAGATAGTTATCTAAATGTACTATATATAAGGTATAGACAGTAATAGAAGTTGCTAGGGGGCAAATAATGAGTGTACCTACAGATTTTTTTACCAATAATGTAGAACTCAAGGCAGCTATTAAGAAGGATGTTATTAAAAATCCTTCCACCATTGACTGGAATACTGGCACTTTTGCTGAAAATTCTATTGGGTATGCAATTGGGTTGATTGAATCAGACCCGAATAAAGCATATGAAATTTTTTTTAACAGTATATCGGATGGAGACACGCAAGAAAAAATTAAAGGGGCATTTGAAAAATGCACGAACCCGGAAGAAAAAAAAGAATTTCTAAATCAACTAGCAAACGTATGCAAAACCGACGAGACTTTAAAAAAATCTCTTGAACAATTGGAAAAATATAAAGCTGCCAGCGAGGCGGTAGTTGCGCTTAAAGATAAGAAAGAACTTAATGGAGAGGGAGACCTCGCTACTGTCAAAAAAGTTATGGATGATTTCTTAGGTAACAACGACATTCCTAATGAGGCGAAAACTGCTTTTGCAGAAAAAAATAAAGATGAATTAGCTAGAATAAACGAACTTAATAAAAAGTATAAAATGGCTTCTGAGCAAACAGAAATCATACCACCACCGCCCCCACCGCCATTATCTGTATCGAATCCTGCGCCATCCTCGCCATCAAAGGTAGGAATAAAAGCTGCTGGACCTAAAAAGATGTCAGAAACTATGAAAGCCAAAGTAGGTGCATTAGAAGCGAAGCTCCCTAAATCACCTTCAGCTGCGTCTACTTCTACCCCTGTCACAAGCACAGTTGCCCCATCAATTCCTATAGCAACACGCCTTACCGCAGTAACGGAAACCTCTGCATCCCTAAGAACAAACAATCGCCCTAGCACTCATCAAATGTTAACGGCTGCAAGTTCAGCAAATCAAATGCAGCCTAATGCACCCGCTTCAGCAACTCCTGTCGCCCAACTCTCCAACAGCGCTTCTTCTGTTGAAAAGGTAAGAGACAATCTTGACGCAGCGGTGAAGAAATATAATCTCAAGAAAGGAGAGGACAGCGATAAAGTTAAATGGGATTTTGCACTTTCATCGGATAAAAAATCGTTGGAAGTTAAGGATGAGAAAGACAATCATAAGTCCCTCTTTACTGTGAAAGAAGCAGCAAATAATAGTACTGAATTTAACTTTCCTAAGGAGCCAAAACTTTCAGAAAGAACAGCTTTGATTACTTTAGATGCTTGCGAGGCGCCTATTGAATTGGACAGTACAAACATGGATGATTTAGAGATGTTCGCGAAAGCATCAGAGAAATTAAAAAAAGAAGTAAAACTTTCTGAAAATACTTTGGCGCATCTAAAAGATCAGAGTTTGGATAATATGCCGGAATTGAAAGCACTGTACGATAAACAAAAACCCTCGCCAGCTTCGCATCGTGTCACCCATTAAATAAACATAGTCACATAACAATCACTCCCTGTGATTGTTATGTGTGGTAAAGCCTCACTGCTTTTGCGGCTCTTCCTAAACCTGTTGAGTTCCTTTCTTAATCCTTAATCCATTGGGTCTACTATATTCCCGAGCCAGTTTTTAAGGATATGGCTAACTAGCACTTAATCGTGTAAGCCTTTAACTATAAAATGCCAATGCTGTAGGCCTTGTTTTACGATGGGGTAGCTTGAATGGTAGGACAGGACACTGAGGAAAAGGAAGGCAAGGAAGAAGACAAAAGCTTTCAGTTTGAACTGGCGGATGAGGCGCTGCGGGGGGATGGCGGAGAGCATAAAGTTTTGATTTGATGCGAGATCTTCCCCTGTCAAGAAATACGCGGTTGTTAAGTTATTCTCTTGGTAATAGGTTTTTATAAGCGGATTAGAGGTGAGGGGGGCACCCGCGTCCTGGGTTGAAAAGCGCCCGCTCGCAAAAATGGGAATCCCTAATTCTAAACGGTATTCGGTATAACGATAACGTCCCCAATTATTCCACAATAGCCATAGCCAGAAAGAGGTTGGGGGTGGATCTGGAATTCGATGGTGGCCGCGCCAACCAATGGCGCGGGTTGGCATAATTTCTGCTCCTTGCGGGAGCATCACGCATTCCCCGGTGCCGTCGGTGATTAAAATGGGCTGGGAGGAGATGGCGCTTTCCACGATATTCCATCGAGATTCCATGCCGGACGCAGTACTTATTGTCACAAATTCTTCAATCGTATAACGATACCAGGCACAGGCGGTCTTGGTGAGTGCGCCAAGTACGGGAGTCGAGGTAAGCGGTTTTACGGTACCGGAGAGTTCAACATAGCCTTGTGCAGCGGAACGGATCTTAGAAGTGGGATTGTCTTCGATGCTGCGGGCCGATCTTAAATAACTCAAAGAATAATAAAGACACACGATGGCAAAAAAAAGAGGTAAGCAGATAAAGACCAGGGTTAAGAGTGAGTCGATATCGATCATGCGCTCTTAAACTGTTTATCAATCGTAACGTCTGCCGTTTCTCCTGCTTCAAATTTTAACAAGGTAAAAGGTTGAAATTTGCAGGCGCGCGCGATAAGTACATCCGGAATTTGTTGGATCCGAATATTATTTCGATTCACGCTGTCATTATAAAGTTCGCGTCGATCGGCAATGTCAGTTTCCAATGCACTGATTCGGGTTTGTAATTTTTGAAAGGCTTCATCTGTTTTTAAGTTTGGATAATTTTCTGCTAAGGCAAATAATTGGGTTAAGCCTGCTTTTAAAGTGGATTCTGCTTGGCCTAATGCCAGCATATCTTTCTTATCGGTAGCGGAAACTGCGGCTTTGCGCGCTTCGACAATTTTTTCAAAAGTAGATTGCTCGTATTGCAT
>JAJZUR010000109.1 GCA_021848375.1 Pseudomonadota bacterium
TCCCATTTTAAAACAAATGATTCATGGCAAACCACTTGCCTACTTAGATAATGCGGCAACCACGCAAAAACCATACTGCGTGATAGACAGTTTAACGCAATATTATACTGAAACAAATGCCAATATTCATCGCGGCGTACACCATTTAAGCGAAGCGGCAACAAAAGCTTATGAAGATGCCAGAATCAAAGTTCAATCCTTTTTAAATGCGTCTTCTCATAGAGAATGTATTTTTGTAAAAAGTACCACAGAGGCCATTAATCTCGTTGCCGCCACCTTTGGTGAACAATATATTCAACCGGGTGATGAGATTTTAATCAGCGCCTTGGAACACCATTCTAATATTGTTCCCTGGCAATTCTTGTGTCAAAAAAGAGGCGCTTTGCTTAAAGTAATGCCAATCAACAAATTAGGAGAATTAAAATTAGAAAAACTAGAACAACTTATAACGACGAAAACAAAACTATTAGCGATTTCCTATGCCTCGAATGCGCTTGGAACCATAAATCCTTTAAAAGAGATTATTAAAATAGCACATGCCCATCATATTCCCGTTTTGGTGGACGCTGCTCAAGCAGCGCCACACCTTAAAATGGATGTTCAAGCGTTGGATTGTGATTTTTTGACTTTCTCTGGTCATAAGATTTATGGACCTACTGGCATCGGCGTGTTATATGGAAAAAGCCACTGGCTGGAAGAGCTTCCGCCGTACCAAGGCGGCGGCGATATGATCAAACAAGTCACCTTTGAATACTCTACTTATAATGATATCCCTTTTAAATTTGAAGCTGGAACCCCTCCCATTGCAGAGGCCATAGCGCTTGGACAAGCGCTTGACTATTTAAATCAGTTGGGATGGGATTTTATTATCACGCATGAAAAAAACTTACTGGAATATACCACAAATGCACTAACTTCCTTTTCTGGCGTAAAATTAATTGGTACGGCGCGTGAGAAAGTGAGCGTTATTTCTTTTACCCTACAGGGGGTACATCCGCATGATATTGGCAGCATTGTTGATCAAGAAGGGGTGGCCATTCGTACCGGGCATCACTGTGCTATGCCAATCATGGATTTCTTTAAAGTGCCCGCGACCGCTCGTGCTTCTATGGGAATTTATAATACCCTAGAAGACATTGATAGACTTATCATCGGCTTACATAAGGTAAAACAGATCTTTAAGGTTTAAGATGGACATACAAGATTTATATCAAGATTTGATTATAGACCATGGGACACATCCCCGAAATTTTGGCACCCTACCCCATCCAGACGCAAGCGCTGAAGGCTTTAATCCACTCTGCGGCGATAAGGTCCAGGTTGTCTTAATGCTAAAGGATGGTCTCATTACGGATGCGCGTTTTATCGGCTGTGGTTGTGCGCTTTCTTTGGCCTCTGCTTCGTTAATGACCGAAACCTTGGTGGGTAAAAGAACAGATGCCGTTTTAACGCTCGCCACTGCTTTCAAAGATTTATTAACAAAAGATAACCCATCGCCAAATGATCTCGGGAAATTAGCCGCCTTTGCCAATGTTAAAACTTTTCCGGCGCGCGTGAAATGTGCAACACTTGCATGGCATACGCTGGAGGCTGCCATTCAGCAGATAAAAAACCCAGTCTCAACAGAAAATGGTGATGAATCTCTATGAAAACTGATCCCACTACAATCTCCTTACCGGAAAAAATAATAAATGTTTTAAAGGGCATCTTTGATCCAGAAATACCCGTTAACATTTACGATTTAGGGCTTATTTATGCTTTAGAAGTCAACGAGGAAACCAAGCAAGTACAGATCCAAATGACACTCACTTCTCCCGCCTGCCCGGTTGCACAAACGTTTCCGCAGACGATTCAAGATGAAGTTTTAAAGGTTCCCGATATCAGTTGCGTTAATGTAGAATTAGTCTGGGATCCACCGTGGACAAAAGACCGGATGACAGAAGCGGCAAAGTTACAATTAAATTTATTTTAACCTCCCATCAACCTTGCGCGACAGCAGATTGTATTCCAACGGTTTCTTCAACTTTTGGCAAATATTTAGCTTCTACTGCTTCTACCCGTTCACGAATGTATTTTATTTTATCTTTAAATTTAAATTGTTGCAGGAGTCGTACCGCCTTATCCTTCTCTGCCTGGTAAATCCCGGGATAACGATCTGCCCTACCTCGAATTCGGTACGTCAAGTTGATCAAAACCTTCGTATTTTCTAAAAATTTCTCGAACCCTTCCAAGGATGATCCATTTCCCGCAAAATTCCTGGGGGCAGCCTCTTCCAAGTCGGCATCCATCTCATTCAGGAGGGTTTCGATTTCTTCGACTTCCGGATCATAGGGCAGCGCATCAAGCCGCAGCCGTAGGTGATCCAATAAATCAAAATAATAACCAACATGAGTTTGGTATTGCCTATACCACCGTTGATAAGCCGCTTCGGTTAAATAATCTGCCATTTACTGATCCTTGGACTTAACATCATCCCTCATTCCTTACCCTTTTTAAATTTTAGGCGCTAAAGGCAGCCAATGCCAATCAAAATTTTCATTTGATAGAATCTATGCCATAAACAAGATATAATATAAATTCGAGTAAAATCAGTTAGATAACCCATTTTGGATCAACTTATGCGTGTTTCACAATTATTAATCCCTACCCTAAAAGAATCCCCTAACGATGCAGAAATTGCCAGCCATAAACTGATGCTGCGCGCGGGTCTTATTCGTAAGCTGGCCTCGGGACTCTATACTTGGTTGCCGCTCGGCCTTCGGGTGTTACGTAAAGTAGAACAGATCATTCGTGAAGAAATGAATGGCATAGGTGCAGAAGAAATTTTGATGCCGGCAGTACAACCAGCCGAGTTATGGCAAGAAACAGAACGCTGGGAAAAATATGGCCCCAATTTATTAAAAATACGGGATCGACATCAACGTGAATTTTGTTTTGGTCCCACCCATGAAGAAGTCGTCACCGATCTTATCCGGCGTGAACTAAAAAGTTATAAACAAGTCCCGCTCACCTTGTTCCAAATTCAAATGAAATTCAGAGATGAGATCCGCCCGCGTTTTGGCGTAATGCGTGCCCGAGAATTCTTAATGAAAGATGCTTATTCCTTTCATCTGGATATGACTTCCTTGCAAAAAACTTATGAAGATATGTATGGCGCATATTCTCGGATCTTCACCCGTTTAGGCCTTAAATTCCGGGCCGTTTTAGCCGATACCGGCAGTATTGGCGGCAGTCGATCTCATGAATTTCAAGTGCTCGCCGATTCCGGCGAAGATCTGATTGCCTATAGTGATGAAAGCGATTACGCCGCCAATGTGGAGCTGGCAAAAGCCTTAGAATTAGCTGATCCACGTCCGGCGGCAACAGTAGTGTTAACAAAAACAAAAACCCCGGGCATTAAAACGGTTGAAGGTCAAGCAAAACATCTCAAGATGGAAATCAAACAAATCTTAAAAACACTGCTCGTGCGAGGACACACTAAAGAACATCCGATTGTTGCGCTTTTAATTCGAGGCGATCATGAATTAAATCCACTGAAGGCCGAAAAATTGCCGTTGGTTGCAGCCCCTTTTTGCATGGCCTCGCTGGAAGAAGTTCAAAATCTAGCGCATTGTGGTCCCGGATTTGTCGGCCCTAAAGATCTTCATATTCCGATGTTTGCCGATCCAGATGTTGCCAAAATGGCCAACTTTCTATGCGGCGCTAATGAAGAAGACACACATTATATAGGCTTTAATTGGGATCGCGACTGTCCGCTGCCAACCATTGCTGATCTGCGTTTGGTGAAAGCGGGTGATAAAAGTCCAGACGGCAAAGGTACCTTACAATTCACGCGCGGTATTGAAGTGGGACATATCTTTCAACTCGGGGATAAATACAGTAAAGCCATGAATGCCACCGTATTAGATGAATCTGGTCAAGCCAAAGTATTACTAATGGGGTGCTATGGCATTGGTGTAACGCGTATTGTGGGGGCTGCTATCGAACAACATTGTGATGACAAAGGCATCATCTGGCCGCCTGCTATGGCGCCGTTTCAAGTTATCTTGATACCCATTGGTTTATACAAATCCGCTGCGGTTAAAAATGCCGCGGAATCTTTATATCAAGAATTAACCGTTGCTGGATTTGAAGTTTTATTTGATGATCGAGATGAGCGTCCAGGCGTAATGTTTGCTGATGCCGAACTCATCGGCGTTCCCATACGCATTGTATTAAGCGATAAAACCCTTGCCGAAAATAAAGTAGAAGTAAAGAGGCGAGTAGCAGAAAGCACAGAACTCGTTTCGCAACAAGATTTATACAATAATCTGATGATGAAGCTCAAATAACTGTATAAAAACACAATCTTTTTCGCTATACAGGAATTTTCCCCCCATGCTACAATTGGCCATCTTACTTTTTAATGCCGCTGAGATATGAACTTATGATTTTAGTACTTCTTTTATATGCATTGTTTGCTAGCCTTTTTGGCCTTAGTAAAGATACGTTAAACTACAGTGAGCCCTTTTTTTTAATTGGTGCTCGTTTCACCTTCGCTGGGATCTTACTGCTGATACAACAGTTTATTTTTAATCGCAAAGCATTTCAGATCAAAACCGCTCATATTTTGACGTTGGCATTATTAGGTATCTTAAGTGTTTATATCACCAATATTCACGAACTTTGTGGCAT
>JAJZUR010000110.1 GCA_021848375.1 Pseudomonadota bacterium
TCCTACAACACTCGGCGCATTTTAACTATGGTTTATCTTCTTGGCCTAAGGCAAGATGGAATGGTCAATCTCCAACCGATCATATTCGGTGTTAGCCCAGGTACTTCACCTGGGCATCTTTTTTTTAGCAGCTGAATAATATGTTTTTTCAAGATCGCTATCCGCTTCTAGACGCCCTCTTTCGATCTGTTTCTTTCAAGAATTTTTTACGTAATCGAATATTTTTCGGCGTGATCTCTACTAATTCGTCATCATTGATAAACTCAAGGGCATATTCTAATGTTAAACGAATTGGCGGGGTTAAAATAATATTTTCATCCGTTCCGGCCGCTCGAATATTGGTGAGCTGCTTTTCTTTAACCACATTCACGACTAAATCATTATCTCGGGTATGGATCCCAATAATCATACCTTCATACACTTCTGTTTGGGGACCAATAAATAATTTCCCTCGAGGTTGTAAATTCCAAAGAGAATATCCGGTCGCTTTGCCAGCGGCATTGGAAATCAATACGCCAAGGTTGCGTTCAGCAACAGGCGCTTTATCGGCGGGACCATAATGATCAAAAACATGGGTCATTACCCCAGAACCTGAGGTTAACGTTTGAAATTCGGTATGAAATCCAATCAGGCCTCTTGCTGGAATAACATAATCTAACCGCACACGACCTTTCCCGTCGGAAATCATATCGGTTAATCTACCGCGACGCTCACCCAGTTGCTGCATAATCGAACCCTGATGCGTTTCCTCCACATCCACCACTAATTGTTCGTAAGGCTCCTGCAATACGCCGTCTACCTCATGCAAAATGACTTCGGGTCTAGAAACGGCGAGTTCATATCCTTCGCGACGCATGGTCTCAATCAAAATGCCAAGATGTAATTCCCCGCGACCTGAAACTTTAAATTTATCTGCATCATTGGTTTCTTCTACCCGCAATGCAATATTATGAATAACTTCTTCTGCTAAGCGCGCACGTAATTGCCGGCTGGTAACAAATTTACCTTCTCGTCCCACAAAAGGAGAATCATTGATCTGAAAGGTCATACTAATGGTCGGTTCATCCACACTCAAGGGTGATAACATATCTGGGTGATCTTTTGCACATACGGTATCTGAAATGGTCAGATCTGGAATTCCATTTATCGCAACAATATCTCCCGCGTAAGCTTCTGTGACTTCCTTACGTTCTAAACCTTTAAAGGTCAAGATCTGCTGCACTTTGCCATTGCGCACTTTACCATTGCGATCTACTACAGACACCTGCGCATTTTGCCGGATCGTTCCACGTCGAATGCGCCCAATGCCAATAACACCGACATAATTGGAATAATCTAATGCGCTAATTTGCATTTGTAACGGACCATCTAATTCCGCAGGGGGGGGAGGGACTTGAGCAACAATCGTTTCTAACAATGGCGTCATATCATCTGACGGCACTTTTAAATCAAGCGTTGCATACCCCTCTAGAGCAGATGCGTAGACCACTGGGAAATCTAATTGTTTTTCTGTTGCGCCTAATTTATCAAACAGATCGAAGATTTGATCCACCACCCAATCTGGCCTTGCACCCGGCCGATCGACTTTATTCACCACTACAATTGGATTCAAGCCTTGCTTAAAAGCTTTTTGTGTCACAAAACGAGTTTGCGGCATGGGTCCATCTACTGCATCAACCAAAAGCAAAACGGAATCTACCATCGAGAGGATCCGCTCTACCTCCCCACCAAAATCAGCATGTCCCGGGGTATCGACGATATTAATTCGGTATTCGCGCCATTCAATGGCTGTATTTTTAGCTAGTATGGTTATGCCCCTTTCTCGTTCCAGATCATTGGAATCCATTACCCGTTCAACCGAACCCGAGCGCTCTTCTCCCAACGTACCCGATTGGCGCAGCAGCTTATCCACCAAGGTGGTCTTACCATGATCCACATGTGCGATAATGGCTATATTTCTCAGTTTTTCAATCATGCAAACCGTCTCAAACTATTTGTTTAAAAGTAAAAAAAGGTATAATAAACGATTTTTCTTTATAAATCAAATTTTTACAAAATGGAAAAGTCCCTGAAATCGGTCAATTTTTCACCTATACTTTTATTATTAGATTAATCATTTTATGGCTTTGCGTGCGTTTACACGCCCTAATTTAGGTGAGTAAAAGATGAGGAATTTAATTTTACAAACCTCCCCTATGGCACAATGGCATGCTTTAGTAGAAGAAGCTTGTACCTCATCCTCCATTGCTTTAACCGAAGAATTAGCAAGTTATTTAGTATTTCTGTTAATGCGCTTCACAAATAACCCGGAATGCCTAAGCAGCATTGTGGCGATTGATTATCTAAACCATCTTAAAAAAAACCGATCTGAAAATTTGCAACTATTAAGAGAAACGGGGGATAAATGTTTATTATTCGCGGGCCTTTTTCCGCACATTGCAAAAAAGCGCAGACTTCAGGTGAGTTATTATGTAGAGTTAGGTCAAAGCGCTTATGCTTCTCTTTCCGAATCCTACAAAAATCAATTATCCATTTTATACGGAAATCTGTATCATCACTTTGTCCTACTCATGGATGTCTTACACAGCATCAGAGAATTAGATCCGAATACGGAGTTCCTAGAACTCTTAGCTGCGGAAGAACTATGGCAAAAAACCCATAGCACTTCTGCGCTACGCATATTAAGAAAGGCGACCAAAGGGTTCTTAATGATGGGTTCCCCAACAAGCTTGCATCAAAAGCATTAAAGTATATATTGGTATGTAGGTATAAAAGGAGTTAATATGAAAAGGAATTTCGTATCCGCCGTTATTGTATTCTTTAGTTGTTTGTTTAGCCCACTTATCTCCGCCGATCGACAGAGCTCCCCGCCCGTCTATACCATTAATATTACCGATCCGACCGACCAAGAGACTTTTCAGAATGATGCGCAATCCATTACCGTCACCGTCTCGGTTACCCCCGATTTAGCGCCAAACGATAATGTGGTTATTCTGGTGGATGGATCTGAGAGCGGGGATCCGCAGCATGCTACCAGTATCGCGCTACCCTACTTAGAAAGAGGACCGCATACACTGCAAGCAAAGGTTATTCAACCAGATGGACAAGGAGCTACCAGCAGCGCAATTACTATATATCAACAAAGAACATCCAAATTGTTACACGCAAAATAAAAGATTTAACCCGTAATCACTTGATTTCGCCCGTGGCGCTTTGCTGCGTATAACGCAACATCCACACGGGCGAGCAAATTTTCTATCTCTTCTGGCCATTGAAACTCTGTTACGCCAATAGAAAGCGTGATTTTAAAGTTGGGGATAATGTGATCAAAATTAGTCTTTTCCACTATTTTTCTTAGCCGTTCCGCACTTAGCTTTGCATGCTCCAGATTGGTTAATGGCAGCACCAATAAAAATTCTTCACCACCATATCGCGCAAAATAATCTATTTTCCTAAGGCATTCTACTATTTTATCACACAAACCTTTTAAAATTTCATCCCCTATGTTATGCCCATAGGTATCATTCACATTTTTAAAATGGTCAATATCTATCATACAAACCGAAAAGAAATAATTACCACGCTCAACCATTAACCTCTGATTTTCCAAGGTGCTTAATATAAATCTTCTATTTTTAATTTTGGTCAGTTCATCTGTCATTGATACAGATTCAATAATTTCCAACGCCGAGGACAGTTTATCGTTTTTAATGCGCAAATAACTTCTTAAACTGTTTATTTCTGCACAAATTGCTCCAAAAGAAAACGAAACCAATACAAATGAAAAAAATACTGCCAATTCAATTTTTAATTTGAATTCCAAAGGTTCGAAATAATACAGAGAAATCAATACCCAAAGATACAAAAACAATCCATATAAATTAACCAGCAAAAACTGCCGCCATTCTAAGTGAAACACACCAAAAACCAGGCTTAATAAATAAAACATGAGCAATGCGGTTCTGAGCTCTGTCGAAAGATACACGGTCAACATCACGCAAGAAATACCCCATAAAATCATTGGAAGTGTTAAACTTGGATCTTTAAATTTTTTATTAATACCCAAACGTAAGCATAAAAACAACGAAACATGCACTACCCAAAACCCAGAAAACAAAAAAACAAACTCTGTCGTCGTTATTCTAAAGACGCCCTCTACCAATAATAATATGCAAAACAGGGTGTGAAAAAAACCGCCCATGAGCGCGTATAAACCTCTACGTACCCGCAGTTTCTGTTTGTGATCATCCTTTGGGATAATAGAAAATTTACGGTTCAGTTGGCTTATCATCAGCAATACTCAACCCTTCGGTACTTGCAATTCCTGCGCTACCTTGGCTTAACTTTATCAGTAAGCGAATTTCGTTTTCTGAATCGGCATATTTGAGTGCAGACTCATAACTTATCTTTCCCTCTGAATATAATTTATAAAGCGCTTGATCAAACGTTTGCATCCCTAGTTCATTAGATTTTGCCATAAAATCTTTCAGAACATTGACTTCACCTTTACGAATATGCTCCGCAATCACGGGCGTATTAATCAAAATTTCCACTGCGGGTACCCTACCTGTTCCATCTTTGGTGGG
>JAJZUR010000111.1 GCA_021848375.1 Pseudomonadota bacterium
TATTGAAAATAATAAAAAATTTTACAGGAGTAAAAATTGGAATCGGAAATCAATAATAAGAAATATCCAAAAGTTTTTATTTCTTTTCAGCTTTCAGAAGAAGCTAATAAACTTTTAACTGAGTCCTGTGAGAGATCTGGAAGAAAAAAGATTCCAGAAGCAGCATTACGTCTTGAAGATCATTTGAAGCGCTTTCGTTCAATATCTGAGTTAAATCAAACTACTCCACATCAACCTGAAGCAATGGATGCAGATCATGGCCGTACTACGAATCCATAAAAAGCAACAAAATTTTGTCATTCTCGACAAGACTTGTTTGAATGATGAATCTTTATCATGGGGAGCTAAAGGTTTACATGCCTATTTAATCTCTTTACCAGATAATTGGAAGGTACGAGTCTCTGATTTAAAAGAAAGGGCGAGAAATGGTAGAGATGCGGTTCGCGGATTGCTGAGCGAATTAGAACAAGCTGGCTATATTCAAAAAACCACTTGTCGAGATGATGCAAGTGGGCGTTTTGGTGGTGTTGAGTATCTTGTTTTAGAAATTCCAGAAACTAAAAATCAAGATGGCAATCCAGAGACTGAAAAGACGTTTTCGGTAAAAAATGAAAAAATAATACCGAATCCTGAAAACCCGTCTCTGGCGAGTCCGGCACCTGGAAATCCGCTTCCGGTAAATCCGACGCTAATAAATATTAATAGAATAAATAATAAGAAACTAAATAATAAAACAGCAACAGCAAATCGTAGTCTTCCTGTCACACTAAATGCCAAAATTCAATCAGAAAAAGCTGCTGCTGTTGTTTTTTCTCAAGCAGTTCGGCATGAAGTGATGTCAGTTGAAAAAACTGATAAAGGAAATAATCACATTGATTTTCTATCTCAAGAGGACGCCCTGATTGGTTCACAGCTTACTCAGCCTCAGAAACAGAGAGTCAGAACCTTAGTTAAAAGTCTGAACATTTCGCAAAAGGAAGTTTTAATTGATGAGATTGAGTTCTGTTTACTTAATCCAAAGCATTTTACAGCTTGTGGAAAAGACTTTAGTAAAAAACTCAATGCAATTCGTGGTGTGATTTTGCGTGGTGATTGGCAAACGCCTGCAGGCATGATTCAGGAGCTCTCCACGGTACAAAATTCAAATGATTTAGCAGTCAGACAACTTGAAAATGAACTTAGAGAAGTCCAGGCCGAGGCCATTCATTTTAAAAGGTTACTTACTACAGCAAAAGAACATACACGCGTTCATTTTGAGACGATCATTTATCAGGCGCAAAACAAAATTCATGATATTGAAGGGAGAATAAGAGATTTATTATCTCAGCCACAAGAAGTATCGTGTTAATCAGTATGGTGTGTGAACCGTTTGTGAACCAATAAGGAATAAGAATGAAGGAAAATAATAACATGATCTCAAAAATCCTACTTGTAGGCACTATTGCAGTTTTAACTGGCTGTGCTGCAACTCAAACTGCCCTAGAACATGGATCGTTACAAGTCAGCACCAAACAAAGTGAAACCATCTTTTTAGATCCAGTCTCCAACGCCCAGAAAACAGTTTATGTTTCAGTAAAAAACACCTCTGATGAAGAGGTAGATATTGAGAAACCATTGAAATCAGCCTTAAGTTCCCATGGCTATAAGGTAATTAATAACCCAAATTCAGCGCACTACCTCTTGCAGGCCAATGTGCTCAAGGTGGGAAAAATGAGTGTTGCAGCAAGTCAATCGGCATTGGGTGGCGGTTACGGTTCAGCCATTTCGGGTGCGGTAGCAGGTACTGCTGCTGGAAGTTTCACTCAGTCAAGCACTGGTATGATTGCAGGAGGGCTTGCTGGTGGAGTCATTGGCTTGGCAGCGGATTCTTTAGTCAAAGATGTGAATTACACCATGATAACCGATATTCAAATTTCGGAGCGCGTAGGGAGGGGCATTAAAGTGAATGAACAATTCCAATCTAATCTAAAAAATGGAAGCAGCTCAGTGACTTCCCAAACCTCATCGCGCGATAGCCAATATCACCGCTATAGAACCCGGGTGGTATCCAATGCGGATAAAGTAAATTTAAAGTTTCAAGACGCACGTCCAGCGTTAGAACAGGGATTGGTTAAAGTCATTTCAGGGATATTCTAATGAGTCATCTCACTTAAAAAGCCGATTTAATTCGGTAAATAAAATTACACATATTTTATGATTAAAAATTAATCGACTTTAAGGATTAAGGGATTTTTACAACCTAAAAACGGAGAACATAATGAAAATTGGCAAAAAAATAGGCAGTTTAATACAAAAAGGAGGAACAGTACTTATGTTCACACTGCTCTCAAAGAGTGTGTTTGCGAATGACTTATTGGCTCGTGCGTTAGAGGGGGATGTCAAGGATTCATTAGGAAGCGGTTCCATGTTTTGGAAAGTCTTTATCCTGGTGGACATCATATTGGCAACCGCAATGGCTGTAAAAAGCAAAAACCCCATGGTGTTTGTAGGCGTAACTGCTGTTGCTTTTATTCCAGCGTTCTTACTGAAAACCTTTGTTTTTTGACGGACGGTTGATGATGAGCACCATGAACTATCAATTCTTAAATCATATTGATGCACCTAAGAGGGTTTTAACGTTAACCATGGATGAGCTGGTGGTGGCAGGACTTGGTTTTATGTTGCTCATCATCTCCAATCAAAAAATATTGGTATCGATGTTTGGGTTGGGTTTGTTAAGTGGGCTGCGGTATTTGAAGAAAGGAGGGGGTCCAAAAACGCTTTTAGTGCTGGCTTACTGGTATTTACCCAGTTTTGTCACCCAGTTTTTTTTGCCCAAATTACCTTTATCACACCACCGAGTGTATGTGGCTTAGAGGGGAGAACATGGATTTTAAAAGTTATCAAAGCCGCTTAAGCCAATTATCTGCGCGGTTTAATTTGATGGTGGTTTTAGTATTTGGCCTTTTGGTGTCTAACGTCGTGTTGTCTTGCTTTTTGTTTCAAGCATGGAATCACCATACCATCGAGGTAACGCCTTTTAGTGGCGAGCCTTCCTATTTGAAATCAGCGTCCAGTGTTGATGGTCATTATTTGAGCCTCATGGCAGAAAATTTTGTTAATGAACGTTTAAATGTGACACCAGAAACCGTGGATGCTAATCATCAACGTCTGCTTTCTTATGTAAACCATCAAAATTACACCCAGATGCTAAGGCTTTTAACCAATGAGGCTAAGGTCATCAAAGCTAAAAAAATGTCTTCCATTTTTTATATCGACAAAAATAAAGCCAACCCACAGGAATTAACTGTCGTTGTTTCAGGGCTTTTGAAGCGGTTCGTAGGGCTTCAAGCATTAAATGACGAGCGTAAGACCTATGTCTTGCAGTTCCAATACAAAGACAGCCGTCTGTCCATAGTTAAGTTTTCGCTTTTAAAGGAGAAGCAAGATGCGTAAACCAATAAGTATCGCATTGACATTATTATCAACACTAGCAATCGGTGCAAACAGTATTCCTGTGAAAGATAACAGCGATATTGCACTCACTCTAAGTCAAGGTAATTACAACCGTTTGGTAGTCAAAAACGACAAAATCATGGAAGCGGTGTTTCCTCCCAACGCAATGGCCATTAAAAGGGATGAGCAAGATGGTTCTGTCTATGTGATGCTCTCAGCCGCCAATCCCTTTACTTTGTTTTTAACCACAGAGAACGGTAGGCACTTTTCTGTGACCTTAAATGGTGAAGAATCATTAGGCAAGACCATTGAGCTGGTTCCATCACAGCCCATGGTTGCAGCAACCAGAGCTAATGCCACAAAAACAAACCCCAAAACAATCAAACAAGAGGCCGTTCCCGAAGCCATTCTTGCCATGCTCACGCACATGGAACAACAAAAACCGTTTGCCGATGTGAGCGTAAAACGCCAATTTGGAAAAGCACAGCGGTGGTCAAAAGGATTAACGCTTTTACCCAAAGAGTCCTGGGATGGTAAGCTGTTAAAGGGTGAAACCATCGAATTGTACAATGGTGGTAAAGAACCCCTGGAATTGGCGCAAGAGTGGTTTGCCAAAGAAGGAACGCTCGCGATTAAATTTTCCAAACCATCCTTAGCCCCTGGTGAAAAAGCCCTGCTGTATCGTGTCCAAGGAGTCAATCATGGCTAGCTGGCAATGGAATAAAATGGTTAAAGGGCGTCAGGTGCGAACTTTGATTGTGACAGGATGTGGTCTTTTTTTTCTTGTTGCCATGATGATTGTGCTGTTAGCTGATGGTCGCCCTAAAAAGACTCAAGCCCAAAAAAAATCAGTTGATTTAACAGGAATTGTTGAGGAATCGTTTACCGATGCGGTGGCAGACAATGCGCTTACAGCACAACAAACAGAGCTGGAATCATTAAAAAAACAAATCAGTGAATTGACCCTTAACATTAAATCAATGGGTGAGGCACATCAAAAAGAATTGCAGGCGCAAAAAGAAGAATTAACATCTCAAGTACAAGAGCTGGTTTTGGCTCACCAAGAAAAGCAAATAAGTCAAGAGCCGCAAAATAACCCTCAAGAATTAAACCAAGTACAAAAC
>JAJZUR010000006.1:0-13049 GCA_021848375.1 Pseudomonadota bacterium
CAGAACAACCAGTAACTCCGGTATTAATCCCGGTGAAGTCGAAGCAGAGAAACAAGTCACTTCAAAAACTGTTGTTAATTGTGGTGTTTTTATTTTTATTAATTGGCGTTTTATTTTTAAATTTAAAGCAAAAGATTATATTGAATATAATAGAATTTATAACAGTGAATTTACAGTTAATGCAAGCAATTATGATAATCTTTTAAGTATCGATCAGATTTCTGAGATAGTTACCACCCATGATGCTAATGTTAAATATTTTATTGATGTGCACGATCCCTTTTATTTAAACATCATTATATTTAGAAATCATATTTCACAAGTAAATTTCTTTATAAATTATGATCTTTTTAGACAGCCAGTTTCGAAAGTGGATTTAGCCAGTAAACCATTGGCGACGTCAAAATTACTGGAGAATCAGTTTTCGAATGAGCTAAAGCAATATTTAAGTAATAAGCTTCCGAGTTATATGGTACCAGGGCGTTATATACCCTTAGAAAAATTACCTTTAAATGCCAATGGTAAAGTGGATAGAAAAGCGTTAATTGAATCGGAGTTTATCCGTAGTGAAAGTTATGTAGCGCCACGAAATGAAATTGAAAATCAAGTGTGTCATATATGGGCAGAAGTATTGGGGTTACCAGAAGATGAACTTGGAATTCAAGATGATTTCTTTAATTTAGGGGGGCATTCATTATCTGCCTTAAGGACATTATCTCTAATAAAAAACTTCTTTTTAGTCAAATTACCGACACGAACACTTTTTGATTATCCAACTGTAGAAAAGTTAGCAGATCTCATTCAAAAGGCGCAACAAAACCCAACATTTAATACTCAAAAGGGTACCATGCTGTCCCCAGTGATAGCTTTGCAAAAAAATGGTTTTAAGGCGCCCTTATTCTTGATTCATCCTGTAGGCGGAACCATATTTTGGTATAAAACACTTTCACGGTATCTGGGTAATATTCGCCCTATCTATGCCATTCAAGATCCTGGGATTGACGCTAACGAATTACTTTTTAGATCTGTTCAAGAAATGGCTCGTTTCTATTTAAAGGCGATTCAAAAGATTCAACCAACAGGTCCCTATATGTTAGCAGGAGCCTCTTTCGGAGCGACACTAGCAATTGAAATAGCGAATCAATTATTAAAAGCTGGAGAGAAAGTAAATTTTATTGGACTGATGGATGGCTGGCCTGTTTATTCGAAAAAGTTCTGGGAAAAAGAATTTTTTGAGCAGTTGATGCTACAGCAATTCCAACGGATGGATTCTCAATTTAGTAGTCAAGGCATCAACGATATAGAGTTTCTTCTGAAACTTCAGCGGCATCGAATGTCGATGCTTCGTTATTATAAGATTCCATTCATCAATGCAAAGTTGACCTTTTTTAAGGCAGAGGAGCTTTGGCCTGTTTTTAAAGAAATGGTATTACCTCTTAATTGTTGGCAACCTTATTCAAACCAAGCAGTGGATTTTCATTTAGTGCCAGGTAACCATGAAACGATGTTCTGGGAGCCGCATGTGCAAGAACTTGCTAAGCAAATAAATGAATGTTTAAATAAAATAGAAATTCAGAAACTACCAGAAAGCGCAGTTCGGAAGATATCGCATATAAGGGTGGTCTCGAATCCTATTTATAAATAAAGTCTTCATATTCTATCTATCCATGAGTATCGTAGGATGCTCCTAATTCATGAATAATGCTCATGTGGCCGATATTTTCTTTATGGCGGAAGAAAATAGCGGGTTTAGGACCTATAAAGATCTGATCCAAAACCAGAAACACCCAGTATTATTATCGGGTACTATCGTGCTTTTGGCAGAATTTTTGAGTTATGGACTTAGAATTCCTGTGATAGGTCGATTATTGCAGCGATCTTTTACGATTGTATGCAGCGCACTAGGTCGATTGCGAAGGCAAGGAAATTATCCCGCACTCTATGCTTTATTATTAGCCTGTTTAAGCAAAGATAACTTTAAAAAGAAGCAAAATTACCGCTGGTGGTATCTGATGCGCTTTGCGGTAGCAGCAGTGCAGGAACGCCAAATCAACTGGCGCATTCGCGATATTGTGTTAGAAGATAATCTTACTCTGCTGGGAAGTCTTGGACCAAGACCCTTAAAAGGATATGATGTAGCTTATTCATTTTTAGGATATTCGCTTTGGTTGTTTGAACGAAGTGATATCGAGGGTGCTATCAGTATGATTAAAATTGGCGAACTTGCGGATCCCACTTGGGGATACCCTGAATATTTACATGGATGGTATGGTTTATTTACGACGGGCATAGATTCCGTTGAACACTTTGCTCGTGCCGTACATATAGATTGGAGTTTTTTACAAAGAATGAAACAAGATAAAACCTGTCTTGCACATCCCAATGTATTACACGAGGTTCAAAAGAGAACTTTGGTTTCTAGATGAATTCAGTTTTAATTGATCGTTTACAGGTATTAGATTCGCCGCAGTGGCATCAGGTATTGCGGGGTATTAAACGTGGATTTGAGAAAGAAGCGCTTCGAGTTGATAAAGAAGGAATGCTTGCAAAAACGCTGCATCCCAGTGCCTTGGGTTCAAGTTTAACCCATCCAATGATTACGACGGATTATTCAGAAGCTTTATTGGAGTTTATTACACCGCCTACGACCGATTTAGCTGAACCCTTTCAGATCCTAAGCGATTTGCATCGATATACGTATCAGCATTTAAATGATGAAATATTATGGGCAAGCAGTATGCCTTGTCGTTTGCCAACAGAAAAAGAAATTCCCATTGCGGAGTATGGCACTTCAAACTTGGGTCGCCTTAGACATATTTATCGTCAAGGATTAGGACTTCGTTATGGTCGGATCATGCAAACAATTGCAGGGATCCATTATAATTTCTCATTATCAGAAGCCTTTTGGAAAAAATATCATCAGTTATATGCTTCTACAGATTCGTTGCAAGCATTTACTTCTGCGCAATATTTAGGACTTGTTCGTAATAGTTTGCGTTATAGTTGGCTGTTGCCCTTGTTATTTGGCGCTTCTCCTGCAGTTTGTGATTCTTTTTTTAAGACAGAAACCCCAATGTTAAAAAAATGGGATTCATCGACTTTAATTGGGCGTTATGCGACTTCTTTACGCTTAAGTGATTTAGGTTATCATAATACGGCACAATCTTTAGTTCCGATTTCCTATAATACGTTTGAAGAATTCTTACAAACGATGCATCAAGCGGTACATACGCCATTTTTAGCATACAGTCGATTGGGTGTGCAGCAGGGTGGGCAATATCAACAATTAAGTGATAGTATTTTTCAGGTGGAAGACGAACACTATGCATTAGTTAGACCTAAGAGGGTATCAGGAAGGGAAGAAAGAATGTTGGCAGCCATGCTGCGTGATGGGATAGAATATATAGAAATTCGAGCGCTCGATATTAATCCTTTTATACCTATTGGGATTGAACCTAATACAGTTTACTTATTAGATGCTTATCTTATTGCTTGTTTGTTGATGGAAAGTCCACCGTTAACGGATGTGGAAAATCGGCGAATCGCTTTTAATCATAAACAAGTCGTGACGTTGGGACGCCGACCACAATTGACAATTATGGATGGAAATGGGGATCCAAAAGATTTACAAGAATCTGCTGTTCATTTAATAGAACTAATAGGAACAGTTGCAGAGCTTTTAGATAAAACCTATCAAGTTAAAGCATTCAGTGAAGCCTGTCGTATGGCTAAGCAAAAATTATTGGCGCCCGAACAGGTCCCCTCAGCACGAATTTTACAAGAGATGGGCGAACATGGGATTTCATATTTTGAGTTTGCGTGGAGATGGTCAGTAAAACATGGAAACTATTTTAAAAATGATAAACTTTCACCTGCTGTTTTGGTATATTATACGCAATTAGCGGAAAAATCAAAAAAAGATCAACGGGCATTGGAAAGTGAAAATACGGTACCATTTAATGAATATTTAAGTCGTTATCTTGCAACATAGAGGAAAGAGAAGATGAAAGAAATTTGTAGATTTAATGTGGCTATATTAGTGGTATTGCTTTTGGTTGGTTTGGTTAGTAGCAGTTATGCATCAGAGCCCTCCCCCACTTTTGGTTCGATTGCTGAGAACCTGATTGCTGGAACGAGTGTGGTAACGCGTTTAGTGCATTTTATCTGTATTGTTGTTGGTTTAGGCTTTTTGGGTATGGCGGTAGCACAGTACAAAGCACATCGATTTAACCCCAAATTTGTGCCGCTCGAAAGGCCAATTATGTATGCGGTCTTGGGTATTGTTTTAATTAGCTTGCCTTTCTTTGATGAAATTTTTGGTTTAACAGGTGGTACGCATGATCTTGAGAAAAAGGAACTACTAGACAGAGGAGTACAAGTTCACGATATCGATGCGCCTTTAGATAATTGGGGAAATGACTATAACCATTAAGGTTATAATTTGATGGAGCGTTGTTGTTCTTGCATATCCATCATTGCGTTTTTACGGAGTTTTATTTCTTTAGCGACTCTTGAATTTTCTCCAGCGTATTCTAAAGCCAGATCCAACTGTTGATACGCTTCTTTGAATTCACCTCTGGCTAACCTCCATTCTGCTTGTGCGCGATGTAGTTCGACAGGTTGCTGACGCAAACTATAGGCTTCAGCTAACATTTGATGAATGATGGGATCGCTCCAATGCTCTTTACGTTGTGGTGTTAATAATTTGATTACCTGATCAGGTTGTTTATCTCGTAGTAAAAGTGTCGCCTCTTGTAACAAAATGGGGTAGTTATTGGGGTAAAGTTGCAATAAACGGGTAGTTTGGCTTAAAGCAAGAGCAGGTGATCCAACATTTTGCTCAGCTTCGGCAAGACTGAGAGCAATCACCCATTCATTGGGATTTTCTGCGACTAGCTTGCGTAAAAGAGGTAGCGCATCTTTTGCATGTCGGGTTTGAAGTAGCGCTAGGGCATAGCCATATTCTGCAGCAATTTTATTTTGATAGCGTCCTGTTTCTAATATTTCTTTTATTCGATTGAGTCTTCGATTAGAATTTTCTTCTTTTGATGTTTCCAAGCGTGCTCGAACTAAGTGGAAAAATAAGCTGCTTTCCGCGTTTTGATGAGGGAGCATTGCTGCTCTATTTTGCGCATCTGCGATACGCGATTCAAAAATAGGGTGAGTCAATAGATATTCTGGCGGTGTTTGTCGATATTGGGTTTGCTGTTTCATTCTTTGGAATACATTGGCTAAGGCAGTGGGATCATAATTTGTCTCTGATAACAATTGTATACCGATACGATCCGCTTCTTGTTCATGTTCTCTTGTAAAATTAATCATTTGTTGTACATGTCCGGCCATTGCAGCGGTTGCAAGATGTGCTCCAGCTTCTGGGGACCCAAACGCCCCAATCGCAAGCGCTGCTAACAGTTCTGCAAAGGTTAACGGCATCATTTTCCGATTTTGATCCATCATACGCGCTAAATGACGTTGCATAATGTGCGCTGTTTCGTGCGCAAGAACCGCGGCGAGTTGGCTTTCATTATCTACCGCTAAGATGAGCCCACTATGAACGGCGACATGACCACCAAAGAAAGCAAAGGCATTCAGCTCTGGCGAATTCACACCGAAGAAATGGAGTTTATGATTGGTTAACCGAGCATGATGACCAAATTTAAGGGCAAGCTCGTTCAAATATTCATTCACAACCGGATCTGAAATCAGGAAATCACTGCCATATATCCGTTGCATGACCATGTCACCAATAACGTTTTCGGTCTTGGTTTCTAATCGGGTGTCTTGGTGTACGCCAAGATCTGGAAAATTGGTTTCAATGGCAAGAGATAAGTTGGGAAGCCAAGTTATTAATATAATAATGGCTTTTAAGAATGCTGTATAAGGGAATTTTATCTTCATTGTCCTACTGCTTAACTAAGATAGCCTTATTTAATAATATCAATTGCGCCGCTTTTCTGCCACTCTGTATGGCTCCTTCTAACGTCGCTGGATAATGTGTCCGTGTATAATCACCACAAAGCCATAGATTTTCTAAAGGCGTGTAATTAAGAGGACGATAGGCATTACTCCCAATTTCACAAGAAAACGCAGCGCGTTTTTCACAAATGACGCGAGAATCGATTAGGGGATGGTTCAAACTTGGTATTAATTGAGCTATTTCATGATGGAGTTGTTTTATCAGTGCTTGATGGTTCAGATTGCTATGAGGGCCAAGGCCTGTAATGACAACACTATAGAGATCAGATTGTCCTACAGAATGCCGATGAAATAGCCAGTGTCCTGTCGAGTTGATAAGTCCAACCATCTCACGATTAAACTCCAAAAAGACAGCTTTAGGATAACGCAAATAAACAGTCGTAATGGGTTGGTATTGAAATTTTTGTAAATTTAAAATGGTGGAATGACACAGTTTTTCACTAGTAGGATCACTCTTTAAAAGCTGCGCACTAACATGAGGTGGAGTCGCGAGGATGACAGCTTTGCCCCTATATTCTCGTGTTTCCGTGAACACGCCTTTGCATTGTTGTTTTTCAATAATCAGTCCATTGACACGTTGATGATATAAAACAGGACTGTGTTTTTTTTGTAGGTAATCTAGAATAGGCGCTGGGATTACATCACTTAGGTTAGTTTTGGGAAATAGCCAATTTGAGTTTTTGTTATTTTGCGCAAAGGTTTCTGTTAATACTTTTATAAATACTTCTGCAGAAGCTATCTCAATGGGTGTGCTTAAGGCAGCAAGCGCTATGGGTTCCCAGAGTTTTGTAATGAGGGACTGGGGTTGTTCAAAATTAATGAACAATTGTTGAACAGATATATCTTTTTGTGTTCCAAAATGTGGTTGCGTTATTGCACGAGCGAATTGGATTGCTTTTAATTTTTCGCTAAAAGATAGGCCTTTAGCGCTTAAGAATCCGCCAAGAAATTGTACGGGAAAAGGTAACTGGGAAAGCTTTAAATGGAAGGGTTTTAAGGGTTCTTTGAGATTTAAGGAGAATAATTCCAAAGGTGTGCGTTTAAAAACCGATGCTTCTCGGATATGGAGGTCTTTGAGTAAATTCAAAGTCTCTTGATAGGCGCCAATAAAGAGATGTTGTCCGTTATCAACGATGTCCTCGCCAAATGCAATCCCGCGTGCGCGTCCCCCAGCTTGAGGCGCCGCTTCTAGCAAAATCACTCTGTGACCGGCTTTGGCTACCGTAAAGGCTGCGGTTAAACCAGCCCATCCAGCACCAACGACAATGATGGCTTCTTTATGAGTCATTTTTTTTGATGTTTCTCGCTGTTTTCCAAGCGATCCATAATTTGCGTAAGGGAGTAAGTGTAACGCGTTGGTTTAAAACTGCAAAACGCATTTTTTCAATTTCTTGTAGTAATGTGAAATAGATTTTTGCCATAATGAGCCCGCTTTTTTGCGAATATCGATCAATTTTCGGTAACGCTTTTAACGCAGCATCATAATATCTCTTTGCTCGTTCGGATTGAAAACGCATCAAGGCTTGAAAATTTTCAGAATAGCGTTTACCAAGAACATCTTCTGAACTGAGCGAAAATTGACTAAGTTCAGATTCGGGAAGATAAACGCGTCCACGAACGGCATCTTCTCCAACGTCGCGTATAATATTTACCAGTTGAAAAGCTATGCCTAAGTTTTTTGCATATTCTAAAGTATTAAGATTTTGATAGCCAAAAATTTCTGCGGCTAATAATCCGGGAGCACTGGCGACACAATGACAATAGAGACGAAGATCATCGAACGTTTGATACCCCTGATACCGTAGATCCATTTGCATGCCCTGCAGGATCTCTTGAAATAAATGCTGGGAAAGCGGAAATTGTGTCTTGGCACTTTGCAATGCTTTTCCAACCGGATGTTGGGGGATATCATGAAACACGCGTTCAATTTCCGCTTGCCACCAGGTTAATTTCTGTTCCGCAATAAATTTATCGGAACATTCGTCTACAATATCGTCCACTTCGCGGCAAAAGGCATACACTGCCATAATAGCTTGCCGTTGCAACGGGGGTAAGAAAAGGAAACTGTAATAGAAACTGGATCCGCTTTTGGCGGCTTTTTCTTGGCAATATTGGTTAGCGATATCCATGCCAATACCCTAACAAGGGGTGATCACTTTTGCAAGGCTATTTCCCTTTGCAAGGCAAAGAGAAAGTTAGATACCTAATACCCCCTCACCATATGGAAAAGGGGGTGATTTTATGACTAGAAGCGTAATACTTTTTTGCAAGCAGGGGGGTTTGCGTGTAGCTGTGCTGTCATTCTTATCTGATTTGCTCTGCGCACTGCATTGAACTGTTGTTGTCGAATTAAATCCAGCTCACGTATGCGTTCTGAATCATTAGTGTGAGTTGAAGCGGTAGGCTGCTGCTCACGGTCTTGAACATCATTTGGAGGAGATTGGATATCATCATTGTTGTATGAGTTATTATCAAAAGCATTAAACATAGTGTAATTCCTCTTTAATTAAAAATAATAATATTCAAATATCATAAACTTTTTTGGATAAATTTACAATAGCGCTGTAAAGGATCTGGAAGTTTAATGAGTGCTATTTATATTACAAGGTAGTTACACGAAAAATTCTTTTTAACCCATTAGGGCGTACCAAAATAAAGGTAACCATTGCCAGGCTTTTAGCCTTGGACGTTCATAAATACTATTTCTTTTATAAAGGGCATCGATTATTTTTTGCCCTCCTGCAATGATTAATCGAATTTCAAAACCAAACAGCCCCGTTAATTGTTTTCCAAGCAACGTACCAAAATCAAATAATCCTTGGATCCGTTCTAGTTGCTTAGCAATAAATTTTTGCATCATATCTATTTCAATGCCCATTTTAAACATATCAGGATAAAGGTTGAAGGCTGTCATTTCATCTTGAGGTAAATAGCAGCGATTTCGTTCCAGCAGATCGGATCGCAAATCCTGCAAGAAATTTATCAACTGCAGTGATGTACAAATAGCATCCGAATATCTTAGATTTTGATCCGTTGCCTGGTGGGTTAAATGCAATAATAGACGTCCGATGGGGTTAGCAGAATAACGACAATACGCTAGCACCTCATCAAAGTTTTGATAATCGTGTTTGATGATATCTTGTTTAAAAGCGCGCAATAAATCAAATAAGAGAGTTATGGGGAGCTCGGGATGATTCTTAAAGATATCTTGCAGGGCAATAAAAAGCGGTTCGGTGGCTGGAATTCCATTTTGGATGTCTGCCAAGGATTTCCAATAGGAATCTAATTGCTGTGATCGCACTTCTGGCAGTGCATGTCCTTCATCAGCAATATCATCGGCTTGTCTCGCAAAAGCATAGATAACGGCAATGGGACGACGAAGCCCCTTAGGAAGCATAAGGGAGGCGACCGGAAAATTTTCATAATGTGATCGCGCGAGCGTTTCACATTGTTGATAGGCGCTTTCTAATACTTGTGGAAGGATAAATGCCATTGTTCGAACCAGGGTAAGATTTCATCTGCATGTTGCACTGCATGGTTGGCATTCCATTTTCGAGTTGCTTCCTTGTCTTCAATATAGCCAAATAAGGCAGCAACGGTTGTCATGCCTGCAGCGTTTCCGGCAATGATATCGAGCTCAGCATCCCCGATGTAAACGCAGTGATTTGGGCTAACATTGAGTTGTTGACAAGCGTGCAGTAACGGTTCGGGATGTGGTTTAAAATGCGGAGTTGTATCCCCACTGACAATACACGCAGCGCGGTGTTTTAGATCGAGCTTTTCCAATAAAGGGAGCGTAAAACGACTTTTTTTATTGGTGACAACTCCCCAAGGGATGTGTCGTTCTTCAAGGGTATTCAGGAGTTTCAAAATACCGGGGAAGGGTTTAGCAGCATATCCAAGACATTCCTGGTATTCAGTAAGAAGATTTTCTTGCAGCAAGGCCTGAGAGTTAGAATAATTTTCTTTATCAAACCCAATTGCAACGAGGTTTTCAATACCATAGGGTACAGCTAGTCGTATGCTGGAAATGACGTTTTCAGATAAGGGGCGTAAACCCATTTTTGCTCGCAAAGTTTGTATTGCGTGCGCAAAGTCAGGGGCAGTATCAAGAAGTGTGCCATCGAGATCAAAAAGTATACTCATTCGTCTTTTATAGCATAGGCTAAATAATTGATCGAGAGATCGGGTGAAAATTGGGCTTTATGGGTTAACGGGTTATAAGAAAGTCCGGTTAATTCTTTCAGTTGTAAGCCAGCTTGTCGTAACCATTCATCTAGCTCTGATGGGCGGATAAATTGACTGTATTCGTGCGTGCCTTGTGGTAAGAGATTGAGTAAATACTCTGCTGCCAAAATGCCAAACGCATAGGATTTCGGCGTTCGGTTTAATGTGGAAAAAAATAATCGTCCGCTGGGTTTAACGAGCTTGGCACAGGCTTTAATGACTGAAGCAGGATCTGGAACATGTTCTAAAAGTTCCATGCAGGTAACGATATCAAAAGATTCAGAGTGTAGTTCGGCATATTCTTCTGCAGTAGACTGGACATAGTTTGGTGAGGTTACCTGATTTTGTGCGGCATGCAGTTTTGCAACTTCTAATACAGTTTGTGTTGCATCGATTCCAGTGACATTAGCGCCGCGAGCAGCCATACTTTCGGATAAAATACCACCGCCACAACCCACGTCAAGCACAGTTCTTTGATTCAAGATACATCTATCGGAGATATACTGGAGACGACTAGGATTTAATTCGTGTAAGGGTCTGCATTTTCCTTTGAGATCCCACCATTGTGCCGCTAGAGTGTCAAATTTTTTAAGTTCGTCATTTTTGATATTTTTATACATAAAATTAGGATGAACTAGCAACAGTATCGCGGGTTAAGTTGAGCAGTAATTGTGCATCCTCATGCCCTTGTTCTGCTGCTTCATTTAACCAATGTAGAGCAAGTTCTTTATCTTTGGGAATGCCTTGTCCTTCCAAGTAAGCGCAACCTAATTTGTATTGCGCTTTAGCGTACCCTTTTTTCGCAGCCATACGAAATAATTGGAGCCCTGCATTGGGATCGCGTGGAACGCCAAAACCTTCAAATAATAAGTATCCTAAATTGAACTGCGCTTTGGGATGCCCTTTGTGTGCGGCGCGTTGATACCATATTGCGGCTTGTGCTGGATTTTTCGTAACGCCTTCGCCATTTTCGTAAAGTACGCCTAGACTAAACTCTGCATCTGCATTATGAAGTTCAGCTGCTTTTTTAAACCATATAGCAGCAGTGGCGGGATCCTTTTGAATGCCATTTCCGATATAATAAGAGAGGCCTTTTTGATAAAATGCCTCGCTATTGTTAGTTTCAATGCCAAACGCGGGACGTGCGCAGAATGCTGCTGCGATAATAATAGGCGCACCAAGAAATAATAGTCGAAATAACATACAAACCTCCTTCTACATTCGGTCAAGGGGCTTAAGGCCGAGTAGCCGAATGCCTTGTTCAAGTACGTTGGCAACCGCTTCACAGAGTAGTAATCGACTATCTTGTTGCGGTGAGCCTTCGACTCGGCAGAAGTGAAAAAAGACATGAAACTTTTCTGCGAGCCGATATAAATAATCGGTTAAACGATTAGGCAGTAGTTCCTCTGCTGTGCGTTCTAAGATTTCATTAAACTGGCATGCTAAAAGGCCTAAGGCAATTTCAGTAGGCTCCTCCAGCACAATAGAGCCATTTTGCCTTATTAAGTTGGATATGTCAATAGCCGTTCTTCGTTGGATGCTGCGTATTCGTACATACGCGTATAGGATAAAAGCCGCCGTATTGCCTTCAAATTTAAGCATTTTTTCATAGCTAAAAATGTAATCACTGAGGCGATGATTGGATAAATCGGCGTATTTAATCGCATTAATCCCTAATATGGTTCCAGAACTTTCAAGCTCTGCAGCAGAGATACTAGGATTATGTTCTTTGAGTTTTGCTTTAGCTTCTGCAATGCCAATATGCAGAACATCAATGAGTCTTTCCGTCTCTCCTGATCGCGTTTGAAATTTTTTGCCATCCGCTTTTAAGACTAAGCCAAAGGGTACATGATCAATACGAACCGTTGCAGGATCATAAAAATGCGCCTTTTTGGCGGCTTCAAATAGCATCTGGAAATGTAAACTTTGTCCTGCATCAGTGACATAAATTAACCAGTTACCTTGTTCTTTTTGAACTCGCTCACGAAGCGCTGCCATATCGGTTGTTGCGTAATTAAAACCCCCATCTTTCTTTTGTAAAATAAGGGGAAGCGGTTCGCCTTCGCGATTGGTAAATCCTTCTAAATAAATACATTTTGCGCCATCGGATAACGTTAAGAGTCCATTAGATTCTAATTCTTGGATCAAAGGTAGTAATAATGGGTTGTAATAGGATTCTCCTCTTTCGATTAATTTTACATCCAGTAAATCATAAATCATTTGATTGGTTTTGCGAGAAAGTGTGCAAATATGCTGCCATGCTCTAAGTGAATGTTCATTGCCCCCTTGCAGGGCAACCACTTCCAGTTGCGCTTCTTTTTTAAATTCAGGATCTTCATCAAAGCGTTTTTTGGCAGTACGATATAAAGACACAAAATCTCCTAAATCCAAATCGGTTGATTCAACAAGATTTGCGGGAAAAGTGGATTTTAAATGCGCAATCAGCATGCCAAATTGCGTCCCCCAATCGCCAACATGATTTAACCGGAGTACCATATGGCCCATAAATTCTAATATTCTCGCAAGGCAATCCCCAATAATGGTTGATCTGAGATGGCCAATATGCATCTCTTTGGCGATATTGGGGGAGGAAAAATCAATAACGACTTTTTTGGGCACGATGGGGAGAGGTACCCCAAGTCTTTTATCTTTTAATTGGGCGTTGATGACCCGAGATAAAAATTGAGCATGTAAAGTGAAATTAATAAACCCAGGTCCAGCGATCTCAATTTTGGCAAATAGGGTAGGGGTATCTCGTAGTGTGTTTAATGCAGAGACCCATTTTTCAGAGATTTGTCTTGGATTTTCACCCAAGATTTTAGTTAACTTCATGGCACTATTGAGTT
>JAJZUR010000006.1:13059-23297 GCA_021848375.1 Pseudomonadota bacterium
CCCAAACTTTTCTTGAGTAGCCTCTGTTATTTCAATCAGAGAGCAAGCGGCTTCTGTAGCTTGCAAAGGATAGGCCTGTAAAAGGGCACTTTCGGCTTGGGTTTTAATAATGTGCGTTAAGAGCATATCAATAACCACCAAAACAAGTCAGTAAGTATTCAAACATTAATGCTCCAATTTTGTTAAGAAAACGTGAGTTCTTAACAGATTTGTGGTAAAATTTTAACTTTGAGATTGCTTAAAAACCAAGTATTTAGGAGATCCTATGGCAGATCTTGCCAGAGAAATTACCCCCGTTACTATCGAAGAGGAATTAAAACAATCTTATCTCGATTATGCCATGAGTATCATTGTGGGGCGAGCCCTACCGGATGTTCGAGATGGCTTAAAGCCAGTTCATCGACGGGTGCTCTATGCCATGCGCATCTTGGGGAACGATTGGAATAAGCCTTATAAGAAGTCAGCTCGTGTGGTGGGGGACGTGATCGGTAAGTATCACCCACACGGTGAGGCAGCGGTCTATGACACCATTGTTCGAATGGCACAACCCTTCTCATTACGTTACATGTTGATCGATGGGCAGGGGAATTTCGGTTCGGTCGATGGGGATCCTCCTGCAGCCATGCGTTATACCGAAGTGCGGATGTCTAAAATCGCCCATACTTTATTGTCCGATCTGGATAAAGAGACGGTCGATTTTGTTCCCAATTACGATGAAGCTGAACTGATGCCGGTGGTATTGCCAGCGTGTATCCCGAATTTATTAGTGAATGGAGGTTCGGGAATTGCGGTTGGGATGGCAACCAATATTCCACCGCACAATTTGACAGAAGTGATAGATGCCTGTTTGCACTTAATAGATAATCCTGAATTGAGTGTGGATGGTTTGATGAAGTTTATCCCAGGTCCAGATTTCCCAACTGCTGGGATTATCAATGGGCGCGCGGGTATTATCGAAGGGTATCGAACGGGTAGAGGACGCATGCTGGTTCGTGCTCGAGTAGAGATAGAAACAGAAGAAAAAACCTCAAAACAATCCATTGTGGTAACGGAATTGCCTTATCAAGTGAATAAGGCGCGCTTGATTGAAAAGATAGCGGAACTTATCAAAGAGAAAAAAATAGAAGGCATTACCGCGTTGCGTGATGAATCGGATAAAGATGGCATGCGGGTGGTGATGGAGTTACGTCGGGGCGAGGCGGCTGACATTCTTCTCAATAATTTATATTCTCAGACTCAACTTCAAATTGCATTTGGTTTTAATATGGTGGCTTTGGTCGATGGTCAACCACGCATTTTAAATTTAAAAGATTTCTTGGTTGAATTTTTAAAGCATCGTCGTCAAGTGGTTTCACGTCGTACCGCATTTGATCTGCGAAAATCGCGTGACCGCGCGCATGTGTTAGAAGGGTTAGGCATTGCACTTGCCAATATTGATCCGGTTATCCAGTTAATTAAAGCCTCTCCGACGCCGGTGGAAGCAAAGGCGGGGTTGATGGGGCGTGTCTGGGCGCCTGGCATTGTTGCGGATATGTTACAAAGGGCTGGGGCGGATGTATGTCGTCCAGAGGAGTTAGAGTTGCAGTTTGGTTTACAATCAGATGGATATCGATTATCTGCAACACAAGCCCAAGCCATCTTAGATTTAAGATTGCATCGCTTAACCGGGTTGGAACAAGATAAAATTTTAGAAGAATTTAAAAATATCATTGTGACCATTCAAGATTTAATGGATATACTCGCCAATCAAAATCGATTGATGGCAGTGATTCGCGATGAATTAATTGCGATTAAACAAGAATTTGGGGATGCGCGCCGAACGGAGATCTTAAGTGATCACCAGGATTTATCGACGGAAGATCTCATTACGGAAGAAGATAGAGTGGTTACCCTTTCACATGGCGGTTACGTAAAAGCGCAACCGTTAAGTAGCTACCAAGCGCAAAAACGCGGAGGCAAAGGGAAAGCTGCTACCAAGGTTAAAGAAGAAGATTATGTGATTCGCCTTTTAATTGCGAGTACGCATGATACTGTTTTATGTTTTTCCAGTTTAGGAAAAGTCTACTGGCTTAAAGTGTACGATATTCCGGTTGCAAGTCGAACTTCCCAAGGCCGGCCAATTGTGAATTTATTACCATTGCAAGAAAACGAGCGAATCAGTGCGATGTTGCCAGTTCGTGAATATAGCGAAGATAAAATGGTATTTATGGCAACTGCCAATGGTACAGTCAAAAAAGTGGCATTAACAGAGTTTATGCGTCCACGTTCGTCTGGGATTATTGCCTTGGAATTGGAAGAAGGGGATACCTTGGTCGGGGTTGATATCACCGATGGAACGCATGATGTTATGCTGTTTAGTAATGTGGGGAAAGCCGTTCGTTTCTCTGAAGAAGATGTACGGATGATGGGGCGTACCGCAAAAGGGGTAAGAGGGATCCGTTTGCAAGAACATCAGCGCATGATTTCTTTAATTGTTTTGCAACCGAATGGTACCGTGTTGACTGCGACGCAAAAGGGTTATGGAAAACGCACAGAAGTCGAAGAATTTGCCTCGCATGGTCGCGGTGGGCAAGGGGTTATTGCCATTCAAACCAGCGAACGCAATGGTGAGTTGGTGGGCGCAGTGCAAGTTTTTGATAATGATGAATTAATGTTAATCAGTGATGCGGGTACGTTAGTTCGCACCCGAGTTGAGGAAATATCGATAGTCGGACGTAATACGCAGGGTGTGCGACTAATTAACTTATCCGAAGGCGAAAAATTAGTTGGCATTCAGCGTATCGAAGAAGTTGAAGGTGTTGATGAATCATCAGAAGAAGCGGATAGTACTGAAACATAATTATTCTCGTAAACCATAGGAGATAAAGCGGTGACAACTGATCAATCTTTCATTAGTTTATTTACCAATGCCAGTTTATTGGTAAAAATGGTCATGTTGTTGTTATTGGCGGCTTCAATTGTTTCATGGACATTCATTTTTCAGCGCTGGCAATTATTTGCATCCGCCAGTCGAGCTATGAACGCTTTTGAAAATACGTTTTGGTCTGGCATAGAGTTAAGCAAACTATATCAAAAATATTCCGGGGAACGTCATGGCGAAGTGAGCGGCACTGAAAGTATTTTTTTAGCAGGTTTTAAAGAGTTTGTGCGATTGCGTAAACAGTCGGGCAACCAGGCTGCAGCGGTTATGGAAGGGGCACAACGCGCCATGCGCGTCGCAATGGCAAGAGAAGTTGAACGACTAGAAACCCATCTGCCTTTTTTAGCGACGGTTGGATCTGTGAGTCCTTATATTGGGTTATTTGGAACCGTGTGGGGGATTATGAACTCTCTGCGCTCATTGGGTTCGGTGCAACAGGCAACGTTATCGATGGTTGCTCCTGGCATTTCAGAAGCTTTAGTTGCAACGGCCATTGGATTATTCGCTGCTATTCCAGCAGTGGTTGCCTATAACCGTTATTCTAATCGATTGCAAGGATTAGTGAATCGATATGAGGCATTTTTAGAAGAATTTACCAGTATTTTGCATCGTCAGGCATATGCTAAACCAGCTGTTGGCGGCTTTACAGAAGGATATGATAATTCGCATGAAATCGACGAATAAACGACGTTTAATGTCCGAGATTAATATTGTTCCTTACGTGGATGTGATGTTGGTGTTGCTCGTTATCTTTATGGTGACAGCGCCTTTATTAACGCAGGGCGTTCAAATAGATTTACCCGTGGCTAAAGCAGAGCCTCTTCCACACGATCAAAAGCCGCCATTGGTGGTTTCAGTAGATGAGAAAGGTAATTTATTTTTAGATCAAGCAAAAAATGCTATTGATCCTTCTACTTTAGCCGTTAAAGTGCAAGCTGCACTTAGGTTGGATCCTGCTCGTGCGGTTTTAGTGCGGGGTGATAAAAATGTTGACTATGGCAAAGTGATGGGCGCTATGGTGTTGTTGAAACACGCTGGTGTTTCCAAGGTTGGATTAATGACCCAACATTATGAGGAATAGGATAGCGGTGTGAAAAATTCCATTGGTGAATACAGTAAATATTTTATAGCAGCAGTAATACTGCATGTATTTTTATTGGGTTTTTTAATGTTGAGTGCTGAAACCACCCTGAATGCCAACCAATTACCAGCTGCAAAAGGCGATATTGTACAGGCGGTAGTGATTGATGAAAGCAAAGTTGAACAAGAAGTGCAAGCCTTACAATCGGCAGAGCAACAAAAAGTATTAGCTGAGGCAGCCGCACAAAAACAATTAGCTGAAAAATTAGAGCAGGTGAAAAAAGAGCGTGAACAAGAAAATGCTAAACTTTTGAAATTAAAGCAAGATATGGCGAAAGCAAAGCAAGAAGAACAAGAACGCCTTGCTGAAATTAAAATACAAAAGGAGAAAGAGAAAAAGCAGCTGGAAGACTTAAAAAAAGAAAAAGAAAAAGAGCAAAAACGTTTAGCAGCATTGGATGATCAAAGGCAAGCCGAACAAAATCGCGTAAAAGAAATGCGGCAAGAAAGGGAAAAAGAAGAAAAGAAGAAAACAGAACTTTTAAAGCAGCAACAAGAAGCCAAGCGTAAAGCAGAGGAAGCTAAGCGATCCGCAGCAGCTAAAGCCGCCGCAGAAGCCAATCGTGCCGCAGCAGCAAATCAAGCAAGAGTGGATGCCGAAGTGAATAGAATATTTAGTTTATGGAAAGAAAAAATTGAAACAAACCGACGGGAAGTATTGGGTATGGATCCTGAGTTATCCTGTGAAGTGATTATGAATATCTTGCCAGATGGAAGTGTTCAAGTTACCTTAGCAAAGCAAAGCGGCAATGCGGTTTATGATAAAGCATCCATCAATGCGATCTATAAATCGGTTCCTTTTCAATTACCGGAAGATCCTTTAGTACGTGACAAATTGAAATCTATTCGGGTAACATTTAAAAATGATCAAAATACTTGATTATAAATGAAGGTGGGACAATGAAACTTAATAAATTATTTATTTCTATATTATTTCTGGTATTGGCAGGTAACGTACAAGCTATTCTCCATATGGAAATTACCGGGGGACAGGCAACCGGGTTACCGATAGCCATTGTACCCTTTGCGATAGAAGGCGCAGGTAAAGGGGAATTAGAAGATATTGCGAAGGTCATCAAAGCAGATTTAGAAAGTAGCGGGCAATTTACGGGAACCCCATTTCAACAAATGCGGCAATTTCCAAGCCAGCGTTCGGAAGTTCGATTTTCGGAATGGCAAAGTTTAGGGGTAGAAAATATCATCATTGGAAGAATTAGAAAAACGGGAAGTTCTCGGTATTTGGTTAATTTTGAATTATTAGATGTATTGCGCCAAAAAGCAGACGGAACGTCACAGGCACCCTTATTAGCGATGCAATTTGATAACGTAAATCCACAAGATTTTCGGGCATTGGCGCACCATATTAGTGATTTATTGTTTCAGAAATTAATTGGTGTCAAAGGAATTTTTTCAACTCGCATTGCTTATATCACGGTAAATCAAGGTTCCAAGGGCAGTGTGCATACATTAGAAGTTGCTGACTATGATGGGCAAAATCCTAAATCGTTATTTCGATCTTCTTATCCAGTGATGTCACCAGCTTGGTCACCCGACGGCAAAAGGATTGCTTTTGTTTCGTTTGAGAAAGATCGCACAAGTATTAATGTGGTAGATGTGCTAACGGGTCGTGTTTCGAAAGTAACTCAATTTCCGGGCATCAATGGCGCACCCGCATGGTCTCCGGATAATCACACATTAGCCTTGGTGCTATCCAAAGACGGCAGCCCAAAGTTATATACCTTGGATTTAAACAATAAGCAACTCAATCGTGTAACCCAAGGAGGCGGGAACGATACTGAACCCAGTTTTACACCAGATGGGGGTTCCATTGTGTTTACCTCTGATCGTGGTGGAAAAGCGCAGATTTACCGTGTAACATTAGGGACAGGAAAAATAGAGCGGCTGACGTTTAATGGGGATTATAATGCTCGACCGTATGTAACCCCAGATGGCAATAAGTTGGTTACGTTACATAAAATGGATGATGGATTGTTCGGCATTGCTGTACAATCTTTAAAGACCGGTGAATTGCGAGTGATTACGCGCTCTAGTTTAATTGATGCTCCAACATTGGCCCCGAATGGAATGATGGTATTGTATGGTTCACAAGAGGGACAAGGGGCATTAAATGCAGTTTCTTTAGATGGTAGGTCTAAGTTCCGCTTACCATCGCGCGAAGGGAATGTTCAGGATCCTGCCTGGGCACCCTTTGTAAGATATTAAAAGTGAATGTAAGCCGTTAAGTGAGGAGAAGAGAAATGCTACTGAAGACATTAAAAATAGGGGTTGTAGTGGTTGCCGTTTTAGGACTAGTTGCTTGCGCGAGTAAAAAAGGGAATCGGTGGGGTAGTTCTGGTGGCAATGATGAAGTGGGTGGGATCGAAGAGAATGTGCGTTTCTATGGGACTAACCTCTCTCCAGCAGAAGAAAAGCAGTTGCTAGCGCAAAGAACTTATTACTTTGCTCTCAACAGTAATGAGTTAAGCGATAATGATGTGATGTCGATCAATGCGCATGCAAAACGTTTAGTGAATGCCTCGCGGACTCGGATTCGCGTCGAAGGACACACCGATGAGCGCGGCAGCCGCGAATATAATGTGGCGTTGGCAGAGCGTCGGGCGAATGCAGTAGCGAATGTTTTAATATTAAAGGGTGTTCCACAAGAACAAATTAGTGTTGTGAGCTACGGTAAGGAAAAGCCTGCGGTTGTTGGACATGATGAAGCTGCATGGAGTAAAAATCGTCGGGCCGTTATCGTATATGAGGTAGAATAATCATGAAACGGCTCATCGGGTTTTTCTGTGGCGTATTAATAGCGGGTGTACCCTCTATAGGGATAGCATTAGCGACAGTGGAATCTCGAACGGGCGATCCGGTCGTGAGTTCTTCAAAAAACTTCAGTGATACTAATTTTGCCAGATCGAATGTCACTGAAGATCGCGCCGTGCGTTTAACCTTAAAACAGTTGGATGTGCTGCAGCAAGAAGTAAGCGATCTTCGTGGTTTAGTGGAAACTCAAGGGCATGAGATTGAGCGTCTTAAGAAGAGTCAGCAAGATTTTTATGTTGATCTAGATAAACGCTTATCTCAGATGCAATCTGCGTCAACAGCCAGTGTTGCACCCAAAACAAAATCGGCAACGAAATCAACGGTTATTTTGGAACCCAAAGTAGAATCAGCGGTCGAAGTCCCGACGTCTAAAGCCATCAAATCCAGAGGTGTCAGCTTAAAATCCGCGGAGGAAGAATCGGCTGCTGGAACAACAGCTACTACCATTGCACCAACCACTGAAAAAGATGCCTATGAAGCAGCGTATAATTTTGTGCGTACCAAACATTACCCAGAAGCCATCTCCGCCTTTCAAGATTATTTAACCCGTTATTCGTCTAGTGAGCGCGCACCGAATGCCTATTATTGGTTAGGTGAAGTTTATATGGTGCAATGGCAGAGTGATAATACCAACCACGTATTATTAGATAAAGCGAGCGAAGCCTTTTTAAAAGTGACTTCACTTTTCCCAAGTCATCAAAAGGTGCCGGATGCCTTATTAAAATTAGGGATCCTCGAAAAAGATAAAGGAAATTTTGATGAAGCTCGCACCTATTTTACAGAAGTCAAAGATCGTTTTCCCAGTTCCGCAGCCGCGCGAATTGCTGAAACGCGTTTGCAGCAACTGAATTAATCGGCGCACATGTTATCTGATTTTGCCGAGCAGTTGAGCGCTTTTATTGCTGGCACCGAATATTATCTATATCCATGGCTGCTTACGCTCGGCATTCTATGGCTTATCAATATCCTTAATTGGATAACCGGTTCAAAACTCAACGTCTTAGGAACCTATCCACGGCATGTGATGGGTCTTGTTGGCATTGTATGTTCTCCCTTACTTCATCAAAATTTTAATCATTTGTTTTTTAATAGCATACCGCTTTTCGTGTTGGGTTTAGCCATCTTAGCGCGCGGGTTGCCCATCTTTTATGTTGTCACTTTGGTGGTTACCCTAGGGAGTGGGCTCGGCGTTTGGTTATTTGGCAGCCGGGGCCGTCATATTGGTGCAAGCGGTGTGGTTTCAGGTTATTTTGGTTATATTCTCGCAACTGCCTATCTCAACCCGAGTTTCACAACGTTATTATTGGGTTTATTAGTAGTTTACTACTTTGGAAGTATCTTTTTGGGGATATTTCCGCAAGAAGAAAAAGTGTCTTGGGAAAGCCATTTGTTCGGGTTTTTAAGCGGAATGAGTAGTGCGTATTTGCTTTATTTAAAAGGTTAATTTTGTTCACTGCCAACAGACATCATTATAATACTATTTTTCTATACAGTTTTATGATGTTGATTTTTAAACTAGACTAAGTTAAACTATATTTCAATCAAGGGGGTGATACATATGCAAATTACTAATATTCATGAAGCCAAGACACATTTATCTAAATATATTGAATTGGCATACGAGGGTGAAGAAGTCATTATCTGCAAATCGGGGAAACCAATGGTAAAACTGGTACGCTACCAAGAAATTAAGGCTGATCGCAAACCAGGATATTGGAAGGGAAAGGTTGTTCTCAGTGAAGATTTTGATGCTTTGCCTTCCTCATTTTTAAATATTCTTCATGGGGATGAACACCCAGGAGATGAAAATTCATGAGGCTTCTATTAGATACGCATGTTTTATTGTGGTGGCTTGCGGGTGATGCTACATTGTCCCCGGAAGCTAAACAAACCATTGCTAGTAGAGAAAATATAGTTTTCGTGAGTTCTGCCAGTGCGTGGGAAATTGCAATTAAAAAAGCTTTAGGTAAACTTAAGGCTCCTGATGACTTAGAAGAAGCAATGAATCTTAATCAATTCGAAATGTTACCAATTACCATTAAACATGCTTTGGGAATTTCGCATCTACCATTACATCATCAAGATCCGTTTGATCGGCTTCTTATTTCACAAATTAAGCTAGAAGCTTTAACATTAGTTACTCGGGATGAGCAGCTATCAAAATATAATATTCCTATTATTAATGCTTAAAACTTAAGGATATATTCATGGAAGATTTTTTATTCTTGGATGAAGTGCTAACGGAAGAAGAACGATTAATTCGGGACACGGTTCGACAGTTCGTAGAGGCAGAAGTTATTCCCTTGATGGCCGATGCATACGAAAATGCAAAATTTCCCGAAGGTTTAATACCAAAGATTGCTAAATTAGGGTTACTTGGTTTAATGTTACCAGCTGAATATGGCGGGGCAGGGGCGAGTGCAATTTCCTATGGATTGGTTTGTCAAGAATTAGAACGCGGCGATAGCAGCTTACGGAGTTTTGTTTCTGTTCAAAATTCTCTTTGTATGTTTCCGATTTTTAAGTTTGGAACAAACGCCCAAAAACAAAAATATTTACCCCTTATGGTGCAAGGAAAGTGTATTGGGTGATTTGGTTTAACTGAACCGGATGCGGGCTCTGATCCCAATAGCATGAAAACTTCCGCTAAAAAAGTGGATGGTGGTTGGTTGTTAAATGGTTCCAAACAATGGATAACCAATGCAACCATTGCGGATATCGCGATTGTATGGGCAAAAACTGACAAGGGGATCCGCGGCTTCATTGTTGAAAAAGACTTTCCAGGGTTTAAACGCCAAGAGATCCATAAAAAGATGTCGTTAAGAGCGTCGAATACCGGAGAACTCAGTTTTACCGATTGTTTAGTGCCGGATTCTCATTATTTATCGGGCTCAGACATTGGTTTAAAAGCACCCTTAAATTGTTTAACGGAAGCGCGGTATGGGATTGCCTGGGGTGCGATGGGTGCCGCGATGGCGTGTTATGAAGCAGCACTGCAATATTGTAAAACCCGAAAACAATTTAATAAACCATTGGCTTCGTTTCAACTTATTCAAAAAGATTTAGTTTCTATGTTTCTTGAAATAGAAAAATCCATTTGGTTTAATTTAAGACTTGGCCAATTAAAAGAGAGAAAGGAAGCGTCGTTTGCCATGGTATCGCTTGCCAAATTGAACGCTTGCAAAGAGGCTTTAAAAATTGCCCGTATGGCGCGAAATTTATTAGGTGCCAATGGCATTAGTCTTGAATATCATGTTATTCGCCATATGGAAAATTTGGAATCTGTATTTACTTATGAAGGTACAGACAATATACATCATTTAATTGTAGGACAATACCTGACTGGCAT
>JAJZUR010000112.1 GCA_021848375.1 Pseudomonadota bacterium
GGAGCCGGCGTACAACCTTATATGAAATCGATCTCTTTAAATGTGTTTATTGCGGGTTTTGTGAAGAATCTTGTCCAGTGGATGCCATTGTTGAAACTCGGTTTGCGGATTACCATTTCGAGAACCGCGGTGAAAACATTTTAACCAAGGAGAAACTGTTGGCCATAGGAGATCATTATGAAGAAATCATTGCTGCTGACAGAGCCAGTGATGCCGAATATCGGTAAGGATTTGAATTCGCTATGATGAATTTACAATCGTGGGTGTTTTATGGATTTGCAGCGCTTGCCATTGTTGCAGCGAGTATGGTCGTTGTTTCTAAAAATCCGGTGCGAGCAGTTTTATTTTTAGTGCTTACTTTTTTTTCAACCGCAGGGTTATGGATGTTGCTCGAAGCTGAATTTTTAGCCGTGACCTTGGTGTTAGTATACGTCGGCGCCGTCATGGTACTCTTTTTGTTTGTCGTGATGATGTTAGATGTGGAATTGGCTTCTATTCGAGAAGGATTTGCTCGTTATCTGCCCTTAGGTCTTTGTGTTTCCACGTTAGTGGTAGTGGGATTAGTATTTGCGGCGGGTCCCAATAACTTTGGTACTGACATTGTTGCCAAGCCAAGCCCGCATCCGCCTCAATTTAGTAATGTTGCAGAACTGGGTAAACATTTATATACCGAGTATCTATTTCCATTTGAACTTGCGGGAATTTTACTACTGGTTGCGATTATTGCGGCAATTAGTTTAACCTACCGAGGTAGACGCGAAAGTAAAGCGGGATCCCCCGTGCTGCAAGTGCAGGTGCGCAAACAAGATAGAATACGATTAGTGAACATACCTTCAGAAAGAGAAAACCCATGAATCCATTATCCGATTATTTAACGCTAAGCGCGATTTTATTTGGCATTGGAATCGCAGGTATCTTTATTAATCGCAAAAATATCATCATTTTATTAATGTGCATTGAATTACTGCTGCTTGCCGTCAATACGAATTTTATTGCTTTTTCTCGGTATTTAAATAATCTTGATGGTCAGATATTTGTCTTTTTTGTGCTAACAGTCGCTGCCGCGGAAGCCGCCATTGGTCTTGCGATCTTGGTTGTGTTATTTAGAAAGAAGAAGACCATCAATGTGGAAGAACTGGATTCTCTGAAAGGATAACCGATGTTTGATTTGAAACCACTTTGTTTGCTGATAGTTTTAAACCCTTTAGGGGCTGCGCTCGTAATAGGGTTGTTTGGAAAACTCATTGGCCGTAGGGCAAGTCATTGGCTGGCCATTATTGCCGTGGGCGTATCATGTTGTCTTTCTCTACAGGCGCTAAAGCAATTTATGTGGGACGGCGCTGAAGCGGTAAACTTTGTGCTTTACCAATGGGGAAATAGCGGGAGTTACCACTTTGAAATTGGATTTTTGATCGACAGACTTTCGAGTTGGATGATGGTTGTTGTGAGTTTTGTTTCGTGGATGGTTCATATTTATACCGTTGGATATATGCAGGTAGACTCCGGCTATCAACGCTTCTTTAGTTACATTGCGTTATTTACGTTTGGTATGTTGATGCTGGTGATGAGCAATAACTTTTTACAGCTCTTTTTTGGCTGGGAAATGGTTGGGTTAATGTCTTATTTATTAATCGGTTTTTGGTTTCAAAAAGAAACGGCCATTGTTGCTAATTTAAAGGCATTTATAGTCAACCGTGTCGGTGATTTTGGTTTTATCTTAGGGATTGCGGCTATATTATATGGGTTTGGCACCCTAGACTACCGTATGGTTTTTGATCAAGTCGAAGGAGTAGTTGCCAGTAATGCCAACTTATTTTTTACGGGAACCACTAGCACTCCCCTCATTACTTTTATTTGCTTGGCTTTATTTATGGGCGCCATGGGAAAATCGGCGCAGATCCCATTACATGTTTGGCTGCCCGATTCCATGGAAGGTCCAACGCCAATCTCCGCATTGATTCATGCCGCGACGATGGTAACGGCCGGCGTATTTATGTTGGCGCGTCTTTCACCCTTGTTTGAATACTCCGAGACGGCACTAACCGTGGTATTAATCATCGGTTCACTCACTTGTCTTTTAATGGGGTTGGTTGGCATCGTACAAAACGACATCAAACGCATTATTGCTTATTCAACTTTGTCTCAGTTAGGTTATATGATGACTGCTATGGGCGTTTCTGCCTATCCAGTTGGCATTTTTCATTTAACAACCCATGCGTTTTTTAAAGCGCTGTTATTTTTAGGCGCAGGCTCTGTCATTTTGGCGTTGCATCATGAACAAGATATCTGGAAAATGGGGAATCTCAAAAAATACATGCCGGTCACGTATATAACGATGCTAGTCGGCAGCCTTGCTCTCATTGGTTTTCCCCTTTTTTCTGGCTTTTATTCTAAAGATTTGATTATTGAGGCGGTTGGGTTGTCGACCTTGCCAGCGGCACAGTTTGCTTATCCCATTGTGCTTGGCAGTGTGTATATCACAGCGCTTTATACCTTCAGATTATTTTTTGTGGTTTTTCATACCCAAGAAAGAATGGAGTCGAAGTTAATTTCGCATTTGCAAGAATCACCCGCGGTTATTTGGGTTCCCTTAGTCTTATTAGCGATACCCTCTTTCGTTGCGGGCGGGATTTTATTAGATCCATTGTTTCAAAATTTCTTTAAAAACTCCATTGTGATACACGCTAATCATTCAGTCTTTAATATACTTCAAGCTGAACATCAGGGAGCGCTGCAAATGGCATTAGAGGGTTTTAAATCGTCTTCTTTTTGGTTGGGTATGTCAGGGATCCTGACGGCATGGTTTTGTTATGTACAAAGTCCGGCTTTCGCGGCAGATATGCAACGAAAATTTTCGCTGTTATATCGAATTTTGAAGGATAAATTTGGTTTTGATACGTTTAATCAGTGGGCTATTATTGCCGGAGTGCGTGGGGCAGGGTGGTTCTGTTGGAAAGTGAGTGATGATTGGTTAATCGATGGGATTGGCGTCAATGGAACGGCGAAAAGCATTAATCGAATATCCTATATGCTACGAAAAATCCAATCTGGGTATTTATATCATTATGCGTTTGTCATGATTGTGGGTTTTTTAGCGTTGCTGGTATGGTTGATGTTAACGGAATAAGGTAAGGTGTGAGGATGACGATTCCTTTATTAAGTCTGTTGATTTGGCTTCCCATTCTGGGTGGAATTGGCTTATATGGCTTGCGCCGAGTTGAGACGGTTGCCGAAATACGTTACGTCGGACTTTTATTAGCATTCATCTGTCTTGGACTTTGCATACCGCTTATTATAGGTTACGATCAACAGTCATTTGCAATGCAATGGCAGGAAAAAAGCGCTTGGATCCCAGCCTTAAATGTTTATTACTCGCTAGGCGTCGATGGTTTTTCAATCGCTTTAATCACTTTAACTTGTTTTATGACTGTACTGGTCGCTTTGGCCAGTTTTCTCTCTGTTAAGCAGCAGATTGCCGAATATTTAGCCGCATTTTTAATCATGCAAGGTTTAATGTGCGGTGCCTTTGCTGCCTTAGACGCTATATTGTTTTATTCTTTTTGGGAAGCCATGTTGGTACCAATGTTTTTGATCATCGGTATTTGGGGCGGCAAAAATAGAATTTATGCTACCCTTAAGTTTTTCTTGTATACTTTTTTCGGTTCGGTATTGCTATTAGTGGCACTCATTTACTTACATCTACTGGCAACCAATACAATAGGCATCGCTATTGAGGATTCCTTTAATATCCTGACTTTCCAAAATTTAACCATCAATTATGCCACGCAAAAATGGGTATTTTTTGCTTTCTTGATTGCCTTTGCTGTTAAAATCCCGATGTGGCCGGTACATACCTGGCTGCCGGATGCGCATGTAGAAGCGCCAACTGGCGGCTCTGTTATTCTTGCCGCCGTTTTGTTAAAGATGGGTGGGTATGGGTTTTTACGCTTTTTATTGCCAATAACGCCGGATGCGAGTAATGCATTTTCTGGTGGCATGATAGTACTTGCCCTGGTGGCCATTATTTATATTGCATTGGTTGCGCTGGTGCAAAAGGACATGAAAAAATTAATCGCTTATTCTTCCATTGCGCATATGGGGTTTGTGGTATTAGGTTTGTTTATTGTGTATTCGTTTGCGCTTGATCCCTCGGGTTTTGCAACAGCCGCGATGGGGATTAAAGGCGCTGTGGTGCAGATGATATCACATGGTTTTGTTTCGGCAGCCTTGTTTTTAAGTGTTGGCGTACTCTACGATAGAATGCATAGTCGCTTGATTCAAGATTACGGTGGGGTAGTGAATACCATGCCGATTTTTGCGGCCTTTTTTATGCTATTTGCTATGGCAAATGTTGGATTACCAGGAACCTCTGGTTTCGTTGGAGAAT
>JAJZUR010000113.1 GCA_021848375.1 Pseudomonadota bacterium
TGTGTCGTATATTTTTCGCGCGCACTTCGCGGACTCGTTTCGCAAAAAATACTACAGCTACCGGCGTCTACTCGACTCGGCTACGCCTCCCTGTCTCGCAGCGGTAGATAAGTGACTTCAGCTAAATGTTTTATTAATTCTTGCGTTTCGCGATCATTCAGTTTCCCATTGCTGCCACCATTATGAGTCGTCAATTTATTTTCTTGTTGGTAATCATTAATATGCCGACGGATGGTTTCATCATCTAACAATAAAAGGCGAGCTATTTCAGAATAACTATACCCATCATCAAAAGCCAAAACAGCTTTAATTCGATCGCAAATTCGTTTATCTCGTTCTTGGCGATGACGTTGAATTAAATCTTGGCGTTGTTTATCGGTTAGTTTCCATTCCATGAGAGAATATGATCATAGTTTCTTAAAAATTGCAAGCTCTTTATCGCACCTTCAATGGCGATTGGTATAGCCAGTATGATCAATATGCGCATGGGTCACAATAACAGAGTCAATCTCATGAGCATTAAGAGGGAGATGATGCCAGTTTTTAAGCCGCATTTCCTTTGGTCCTTGAAACAGTCCGCATTCCACAAGGATTTTTTTAGTGCCAGTATTCAGCAAATATTTGGAACTAGCGACGGTTTTAGTGGGACTCAGGAAGGTGAGCTTCATTCAATTTCCTCAATTATGACTACACAATGATGCCTTTTTTAGACCTACCTCACAATTATTATAGTCCTTTTTTGTAATAAAAATGCAAAGATATATAGTTTTTCTTTTTTGAACCGATATAAGGGATATGAAAAAATTAATTTTGTTGATGGTGTGTACTTTAGGTATCCTGATAACAGGTGAATTAGGTATAACGTATTATGTCTCTGGATCGATAGAGCAGCGATTTAGAGAAATCGAAGCGCTTCTGAATGAAAATCAGTTGGTAGCTTCCGAAGTCGTTTCTTTTAAAAGGGGATTTTTTCACTCCGAGATGGTAACCAGTGTACGCTTTAAAAATCTGCCATTAGAAAAGCCATTTCAAATTAAGCATACCATCTTTAATGGACCAATTATCCTACAGGCAACAGAAGCAAAGCCGATTCAATTTAAACTTGCGGTTATTCGAAGCGAACCTATAGAAACCACTACTACTCATAAAATATCATTTTTAGCGATTACCAATTTGTTATATTCTGGCGCTATTGAAAGTCAAACCGCAGGATCGGCATATAATGTGCAGAATGGGCAATTTCAAGTGTCTGGCCAATCATGGTCATCAGAATATAGCATTGCTTCGGATAAAAAAAGCTGGAAAGGAAATGTGATTTTTCCACAAATCAATCTTCAATCCATGAGTATGAACTTAGCATTAGAAGAACTACAAGTTATTTTTGATCAATCACGATCGCCATTTGGAAATTGGTTAGGAACGGTTTCCTTAACTTTGAAAAATGGCAAAGAACCAAAAGAAAATTTTCAACTTAATCAGTTGAAGCTAGTGGAAGATAGCGTTTTTAGAGAGCAAGTTATTGATGTATTTTGGGATCTCGAGTTAGGAAAAATGGTATTGATGAATGAGAATTACGGACCCTTTTCAGTTAAAATGCAAGTTATTAATCTTGATCCGGCGGGATTAATGCTTTTATCGAATAATAATGGTAATGGTTATACGCAAGAAGGCTTTGAGAAGCTTTTGCAAGAATTTCTAACTAAAAATCCAAAGATGATGATAGAGCCATCACAGATTAATTTACCTCAAGGGTCCATACAGCTAGATGCAGAATTGGGAATTGGCGGGCCTGATATGACATTCCCATTGAATCTGGAGCAGTTTGAAAAATCGATTAATGGATACTTTCATCTTCTGATACCAAAGGAATTGTTCATTGAAGGGTTGACCACTCTGTTTTCCCCAGGGATTAATAATGATCCAAAAAATGCCAAATTAGAGGAAGCGCAAAAGAAAACGCTGTTAGATCAGCAAGTCACACAAAAAATAAACAAATTAAAACAAGATGGGATTTTAATCGAAAAAGATAAAGATTATGACTTCAAAATTTCGATAATGAGTGGAAAATGGGTATCAAATGGCAAAGAAGTGGCTCGCCCATTCTCTGATAATCGGGCTCCTACCTCGCAAACGGGCGGCGAGAATAGCATCGCACCCATAAAATAATCAATTATTTTCAAACAATAGACTGAGATCCGTCTCTCTACTTTAAATTTTTTAATTTTCTAATTCTGCTAATTTCAATTTAGCCATTTTGATGACGGCAGGTGGAACGCCAGCCAATTGTGCAACTTGGATCCCGTAACTGCGATTGGCTGCGCCTTCTTGTACACTGTAGAGGAACACTAAGGAATCACCAAATTCAACAGCATCTAAATGCACATTCGCAATAGCGGTGAATAGTTCTGGCAACTGAACCATTTCGAAGTAGTGAGTAGAAAATAGGGTAAAAGCTTTTATTTCAGAGGCAAGATGGGAAGCGATTGCCCATGCTAAAGATAACCCATCAAAGGTACTGGTGCCCCTGCCAATTTCGTCCATTAAAACGAGACTTTTAGAGGTAGCATGGCGCAAGATATTCGCTGTTTCTGTCATTTCGACCATAAAAGTGGAACGGCCGCTGCTAAGATCATCCTGAGCGCCAATGCGAGTAAAAATTTTATCAAAAACGCCAATTTTAGCGCTTTTAGCGGGCACAAAACTTCCGATATGGGCAAGTAAAACAATGATTGCGTTTTGCCGCATGTATGTCGATTTTCCTCCCATATTAGGACCGGTAATGATCAAAAGACGCCTCATAGGATGTAAAGCAAGATCATTGGGGATAAATGGGGTTTTAAGCGCCATTTCGACAATGGGATGCCGGCCTGCTTCAATGTGAAGTTCTGTCGTATCGAGTAAGACCGGCTTATGCCATTCAAGCGTTGCCGCGCGTTCTGCAAGACAACCCAAAACATCTAATATAGAAATAATTTCAGCGGTGGTTTGTAATGGCACGAGATAGTCTTGGATTTTAAATAGGAGGGTTTCATACAGATATTTTTCGCGTGTCAATGCACGTTCACGGCTGGATAAAATCTTATCTTCAAATTCTTTTAAAGCGGGCGTTATATAGCGCTCGGCATTTTTAAGGGTTTGTCGACGTTGATAATGAGTGGGAACGCTTGTCGCTTGACCGCGGCTTAGTTCAATAAAATATCCGTGAATACGATTAAATCCAACTTTTAAGGTTGAAAGTCCCGTTTTTTCTCGTTCTTCCGTTTCTAACTTTAAGAGAAAATCTTCAGCGTGCTCGCTTAATCCTCTCAATTCATCTAATTCTTCGTCAAATCCATCGGCAATAACCCCACCATCGCGGATTAAATTGGGTGGATTTTCAATGATAGCAGTCGTTAAAAGTGCGAGTAAATCTGGAAACGTCTGACATTGTTGCGTCAATTTAGAGATAAGCGGATCATCAATGGTTCCTGCTACCGATTTTAAATTAGGCAAAGCAGTTAGGGTCATTTTTAGCCGCGCGAGATCAGGAGGTCTTGCTGATAGCAAGGCAATGCGGGTTAAGATCCGTTCCATATCTTGTATGGGTTTTAAGGCAGACTGTAAGGTTGAATACCGTTGATTGTATAACAACATTTCAATAGCATCTGAACGCTCTTTTAGCATAGGGCGGGATAAAAGTGGATTATTGATCCAACGTGCCAGTAGCCGTGTTCCCATTGAGGTTAGCGTTGTGTTGAGTATCGATAATAAAGTATTTTCGACTTCACCTCTTAAATTACGTGTTAGCTCTAGATTGCGCCGGGATTGTGCGTCAATTTGCATATATTCACTTTGCTCATCAACGGTTAATTGGCGTATATGAGGTAACGGGTTGCGTTGGGTTTCTTTAACAAATTCTAATAACGCACCAGCAGCACAGCTGCCAAGACGTAAATGAAGACAATTTAAAGCAGCGAGATCGGCAACTTTAAAGTGTGATAATAAATTCTGTGTTGCAGCTCCTATGTTAAAAATGGCAGCAGGTTTTATTTTGATAATACTGTTTTTCATTAAAGAAGATCGATTAGGGACTGATGGACTCACTAATATTTCAGCGGGTTTTAAGCGTTCTATCTCTTCTGCAAGATGATCCTCTGATTGAACCTCTCGTAAATGGAAGCGCCCGCTCGTGAGATCCAAATAGGAAATGCCATAAACGTCTGCTTCAAAATGGATAGCCATGATGAAATTATCTTGTCTTTCATCTAAGAAAGCTTCATCAGTTAGCGTGCCGGGCGTTAAAAGTCGAACGACTCGTCTTTCCATAGGTCCTTTGTTGGCTTTAGGATCGCCAACCTGTTCACAAATGGCGATGGTTTCACGCAAGCGTACTAATTT
>JAJZUR010000114.1 GCA_021848375.1 Pseudomonadota bacterium
GAGAACCTGATTGCAAAATTTCCGGGTGAGACGAAATACTATGGCATGTTAGCCGATATGTATTTGGCTGATAGTGTGATGGATAAATCTTTGGAGAATTACAACAAAGTTTTGCAATTTAAGCCGGATGACGGTTTTGTTCAATTTTCTCTTTTCAATTATTATCGGGTTGCAAGAGACTATTCAAAGGCATATGACCATTTAAGGAAAGGTTTTAGTAATTCCAATCTGGAAGTTGAAACCAAAATTCAAATGTACATGCTCCTTTTACAATCGGAAGATCATCGCCTAACTGATAAGCAACAACTTGAACTGATCAATATTTTAATTGCCAAACACGTAGATGATGAAAAGCCGAGGGCACTTCTGGCAGAGTATTATCTGAGTAAGAAGCTTTACAAGGAAGCGCGTGAACAGTTGAGGCTGGTTGTAGAAATAAACAAGGGAAATTATGCTTATTGGGAGCGGTTACTATATGTCGATAACGATTTATTAGATTGGAAATCATTAAGTTCTGAAAGTAAAGAGGCAATTAAATATTTTCCGGAGCAACCTGTCCTGTACATTCTGGATGCAGTTGCCTTGATTCAATTGGGTAATTATCAGGATGTTTTTGCAGTTCTTGATTCAGCAGAAGTTAATGCGGCCAATAATACTCAAATCCTTTCACAGATATATACTTACCGTGCAGAAGCCTTTTATAGACAAAAGAATTTTAACGAGGCATACAAATGGTTTGATAAAGTAGTTCAGATTGATCCTCAAAATTATCTGGCCATGAACAACTATGCTTATTATTTATCCCTGAGATCAACAAAATTAGATGTTGCCGAAAAACTGAGCAATTTGGTAGTTCAGAACAATCCCAATAATGCCACCTATCTTGATACTTATGCATGGGTCCTATTTAAAAAGAAAGATTATCCATTAGCCAAATTTTACATGGAATCAGCCTTGTCCAACAGCACTGAAGAAAATCCGGTGTTGGTTGAGCATTACGGGGATATCCTATTTTTTCTGAACGATAAAGAAAAAGCGGTTCAACAGTGGGAAAAGTCTTTAAAGATGGGCAACAAGTCTAAAGTTTTGCCCGAGAAAATAAAAAAAGTTATTTTTTTAGAATCGGATGAAGAATAAAAGAATGAAGAAGGGAATTTTTTTTACCTGTATCGGGTTGATCATTTTTATTTTAGCGGGATGTAAGCACATAGAAAAGGTGGTTATAGAAAAAAAAGTGAGACCAATGAGTGTCAAACGTGTTGTACGGTTGGTAAATGAAAATGAGCTCAAATTCAACACATTATCTGTAAAAAAGGTTAGTTTGACAATCAATAATGATGGTAATGTAAATACGATCAGGGGATTATATAAAATTAAAATAGACAGTGTTATACAGGTTTCTGCCCAAAAGCTGACCATCCCGGTAGGTAAACTGGAAGTTGATGCAGACTCGTTCAGGGTAGTCTATTATCTTGGCAAAGCCGTGATGGTGGGCCCTATACAAAAAATTAATGATTTAATTGGGAGTGAGATTGATTATCAGACTATTCAATCTATTCTTAGCAACCATATCCAATCCCTCAAGCAGGATCAGAAAGAGAATAAGTTTAAAGACTATGTATTGGTGATTGAGGAAAATATGTACAAGATATCATCTATCAGAGAGAGAAGATTTAAAAAAATTTCATCCAAAGAGGGGAAACTTGAGCGTTTTAAGCAAAGAAATGATGAGGAGCATCTCGTCAAGCAAGATATTTTTGTCGATCCCGATCTTTTTGTTGTAAGGAAACTGGTTTACAATGATTTTGACTCAGAAAGAATCGTTGCAATTGAGTTTTCAGAATTTATGGGATTGGGTGGACATTGGTTTCCGGGCAAAATTCATATTTCGATTTCCGGAAAGAAGAAATTGGAGTTGTATGTTGAATTATCCAAAATCACGATAAACGATGAAAAAGATTTTGGTTTTAGTGTTCCTTCAAAATATAAACGGGAGGAGTTGAGAGTAAATTAAATTGTTGATCGGGAAATGAGAAGAATGAAAAATATTTTTGTTTGTCTATTTTTTCTGTTTGTCTATTTTTCTTCCGATGGACAATCAATCAATGATTTACGCAAAGAAAAGGAAAAAACAAGCCAGGAAATAGACTATATTAACCATTTATTGAAAGAGACTAATCAGAATGCCAAAATTTCCATCAACAGGCTCACTATTCTTGAGCGGAAGATGCGTTTGCAAGAGAGTCTAATCTCTAATATTAATTCGGAATTAAACTATCTGGATTCAACAATCATTAGAAGTTCGCGAAATCTGGACTCACTTAATGCGGACCTAATTGTAATCAAAAATCGTTATGCCGGAATGATTCGCTATGCAAGAAGGAACCAGGACCAAAACAATCAGCTTGTTTTTTTACTTTCTGCAGAAGATTTTAATCAGGCATACAAGCGATTTACCTATTTGAAACAATATGCAGATTACCGTAGGACCCAGGCCGAGGAGATAAACGGATTAAAAGAAAAATTAAGTCAACTGGTAGTTGATTTAAACAAAAGGAAAGAAGAAAAGCAAAATCTTCTTGCTTCAAAAATCAGCCAGTCGGATAAATATGCAAAACAAAAATCAGACCAGAAAGAGTATTATTCCGTTTTGCAAAAAAAAGAGAAAGATTTAAGGAAGAAGCTTGAGGATCAACAAAAAGTTGCTTTAAGATTAGAGCGGGAGATAGAAAAGAGTATTGCGGAAGAGGCGCGTAAAACAGCAGCCAGGTCAGCCAAAACACCTGGCATCAAGCCATCCCCTGAATTAAAAAATTTATCCGACGACTTTTCTATGAACAAGGGCAAGTTACCCTGGCCCCTGCAAAAGGGTTTGATAACGGACCATTTTGGAGAGCATCCCGATCTTGTTTTAAAACATGTGATAAGAAGAAACTCAGGAGTAGATTTTACAACCCAGTCAGGAGAAAAGGCTCGTGCAGTATTCAAGGGTGTGGTCAGCAAGGTATTGCCCAATATCGGTGGAAATATGGCAATTATTTTAAGACACGGCAGTTACCTGACCGTTTATTCAAACCTATCCAATGTTTCTGTTCAGGTAGGGCAAAAAGTTGATACCAAGCAAGAGATCGGTACGGTTTATACTGACAAGGAGAACGACAATAAAACGGTGCTAAAGTTCCAACTCTGGTATGAAAACAACAAATTAGATCCGGAGAAATGGCTCAGAATGTGAGCGTCAGTATTTTGTAAGATTGGCCACTTTTGTGAGAGCTTGGATGTTGATGATCTTAATTTTGCGGCCCTGGAGGTCAATTAATTTATCCTGTTTGAATTCGGATAGCAGACGAATGATGGATTCAGTTGCCGTCCCAACCATGTTGGCAAGTTCTTCCCTGGTCAAAGAGATCTGCAACGTATTTTCGGCATCCAGATCAAATTCTTGTTTGAGCAGCAGAAGGACCTCGGCCAGTCTTTCCCTTACAGTTTTTTGCGCAATATCCGTTATGTAATCGTTAGCCTCTTTGAGTTCAGCACAAACTATTTTCAGCATGGCGAGGGAAAATTTCCAGTTTCGTTCGATCAGGCTGAGCAGGGTTTTATATGGAATATGGCACAGTGTGGCCTCTTCGATCGTTTTAGCTGAAGTGCAGGCAGATTCCTGACTCAACAACGAGCGATAAGCAATGATATCTCCTTTTTTGGCAAACCGGATGATCTGTTCTTTCCCGTCGATCCCGGTTTTGTAAATCTTTACAATTCCTTGTGTGATACAGTAAAAACCTGTTAGCCGGCTACCTTCTTTGTAAAGGATACTACCCTTCTTGTAGGTAGCGCAGATTTTTTCGTTGTTCAGGCTTTTCATTTCATCTTCAGATAAAGACTGAAAAAAGCGAAAACCTGTCAGGCTGATCTCTTCTGTTAAGTTATTGGGGGTCTTCATTCTGTAAAATAAAATAGACGTTTATTTCGCGGCCAAATATACAATTTATGTGTGGATGTTCCTATTCCTATTATATGGAACAAAATATATACTTAAACGTAAATATCTTCAGATAATAATTTTACTATGGTACAAATTTTAAATAACAAAAAACAAGTTTTAGGACGATCGGGTATGGTCTCTAAAATTATTTTGAGCATTGTGTTGATCGTGTTCTTTTTCCCTGCTTTTTCAAAAGAATACAAAATCAATCCTTCTGCCAGTTCCTTGCAATGGGAGGCAAAAAAAGTTACAGGACAACTTTTTTCATGGGGATGATGGTTGGATCATCCCCTTTTTTCTGGCTCATAATTCAGGTTGGAAGGCACGTATTTCTCTATAAATTCCTTAGAAACGTTTTTTCTGAATGCATAATCTACAACCTGA
>JAJZUR010000115.1 GCA_021848375.1 Pseudomonadota bacterium
ATTGAAGATGGAGGTTATTTTTTAGTAAATGAGCTTAATCAGAAGATTATGAAAATATCGCTTGAAAAAAGACGTGCGCCAAATCCAACTGATGAACAGAAGATGAAATTCTTAATAGTAAATGATGAGAAAAGTGATAACTCAAGAACTGATATTAATCGCGATGTCGTTATATTGCAAAACATACTGAAGACTTTACAAGATACAGCTTTTAGGGGTCCGCAACGAACTATACCACTTGAGCAAATTAAAAAAATAAAATATAAGGTATTGCATAAACGCGGAAAAGAAAAATCAGAGGTTTTGCAAAAAGTGTGTGATGGATTGTATAATCAGGTTGCTCCACAAGTAGATCCGATACCTTTAACACATGGTTCTCCTATAGCAGCTTCAAATCCTGCACAGCCAAAGTCAGCACTAAAATCTACAAAGACTAGCGAAGGAGGACCTAAAAAAAATGTTAGATTTTATCCTGACAATAAAGAAAATGATGGTTCTATCAACACAAAAGAAAGACAGCAAACAATTGCAAATTCGACATCAGCTTCACTAACAAATACACCCTCTACACCTCAGGGCCAAGAAACTAGCGTTACAACTCTTACCTCCGCAATGAATACCATTAACCAGAACACGATAAGGCTTAGATCAGCTGGAGGATCAGTTAGTCCTGCACCTGCGGAACATAAGGGGTCGATACCCCCAATTAAAGTAGGTGAAGAGCCAAAAGAAAGATATGATGAAATGAGAACGTGGCTTAAGAGCGAAAGAAATGAGGGGGAAGAAAAGATTTTTGACAGGATTGAATCATATATGGATTCATATGACTCTTCAAATGACATTGCTAAATTAAATGCAGCCATCTGTTTGCGAGAAGCTTATCAGAAAATGAAAGAATATCGGGAACATAAAGCAAGGGTAATCGAAGAAAAAGAAAAATATCTTGCGGGATGTCGTCAATATGACTATAAAGGTTTTCAAGACAAACAATGGGAGTCTACGACTAAAAAAGTTGAGGAGACGGCGAAAGAGTTGGAAAAGAAATTTGATAAGATGATTGTTAAGGATTGGACTGATGGTAAAGATTTATTATTGGATTTACGAGGGGAGATAGATGATGCTGCAAAGGGGCTTGATAAGCTAAGAAGTTCCATTGCAAGTGGACATGATGATCACACATTCACCTTTGGAAAAAAGTTGTTAGCCACTCGAAAAAAACAGAATATAACGGGTTCTACGCAAACTTTAGAAGGATATCTCGAATTATCATCTAAATCAATTGAACAGTGTAAAAAGTTTGCAAGTGACGCGCCAAAACTTTACGATGGCGTAGGTTTTAAGAAATCAGAGTCCGGAAAAGTCGAAATTATTGTGCCGCCAGTATCAGCTGGTTCGCCGCCTGCTGCTAATATTATCAGAAGTTATAATCCAGAAAAAAAGCTGGCTGAAATCACCTTGGGTTCGACTAATGATAAAGCCATTCTGATAGCGCTTGATACAAGCGTAGGATTTTCACCCTTAACTATTCAAATTCCAACTGAGTCAAGAACCGGAAAACCGGCTGATGGAGCGCATATTGATAAAAGCGATATGGATTTTGTGTTGAAGACCTATGTTGCTTCTAGAATCCGGGGTGTGGAAGTAAAACTAAATCCTGAGTATCGTAAAATATTAGAACAAAAATTCCCTGAAGAATGTAAAGTGCTTGCCGAGATTGAAGGGAAGGAATTTAAGGCAAAAGATATTAAAGGCAAAACCTTGGATGAATTGGTTCGAGAAATCTCAGGTGAGATACAGCCAGACAAACAGCATGGCGCCAATTTACATCCCCCTCACCATGCGGATTAAGGGTATTAACTTGACTTCGTTTCTGTTGGCGCAGCGCCCGCCGCGATATCTTTAGGCTCACGATTACGGAAGATAATTCGGCCCTTGGTTAAATCATAAGGGGTGAGCTGCACGGTAACCCTATCACCCATTAAGATGCGGATATAGTTTTTACGCATCCGTCCGGAAATATGAGCGATAACGACATGCCCATTTTCCAATTGCACTCTAAAATTCGTGTTCGGAAGGTTTTCAATGACGACACCTTCCATTTCAATTGCTTCTTCTTTTGCCATATTAAATACAAAACCTCATAAAAATCTCCTAGTCTATTTCCCAACAAGCCATCCGCTGTAGGATTTGTTAAACCAACAGAGCCGGCACTTAAGACCGAGCAGGGCCGGCACGGTGACCGGCCCCTACAGTGGATATTTCCTAACAGAAAATCAGTTTCAAAACTCATGTGGATGTTAGCAGAAGTTAGCCAATTGTGCCAGTAGGGCCTAGTTGGCATCCAAATATTTCTCTGCATCCAAGGCTGCCATACAGCCCGAGCCGGCAGAGGTGACGGCTTGGCGGTATATATGATCCGCAACATCCCCTGCAGCAAATACGCCTGGAATGCTCGTTGCAGTAGCATTACCATTGAGGCCACTATTCACGGTGATATAGCCGTTGTTCATTTTCAATTGGCCTTCGAATATTTTGGAATTAGGGGTATGACCAATGGCTATAAAAATCCCTTGAAGGGGTATGTCTTGCGTTGTGTGATGGGTTAAGCTCTCAATACGCATGCCCGTTACACCAGAATCATTGCCTAAGACTTCTTGTAAAACACTGTTCCAAAGAATGGTTACATTGCCGGTTTCACATCTTTTCATTAATTTATCGATTAAGATTTTTTCAGATTTGAATTTATCACGTCTATGTACGACCGTGACATGTGAGGCAATATTGGAGAGATAAAGCGCCTCTTCAACGGCGGTATTGCCACCCCCAATAACCGCGACGGGTTGATTTTTATAAAAAAAACCATCACATGTGGCGCAAGCGGAGATCCCTTTGCCCATAAAAGCTTGTTCGGATGGTAATCCGAGATATTTGGCCGAAGCGCCGGTCGCGATTATCAACGCATCGCAGGTATATTGTTTTTTAGAATCGCCCGTCAGTCGAAAAGGCTTTTTGCTGAGATCAACTTGTAGGATGTGATCAAAAATAATTTCCGTATGAAAGCGTTTGGCATGTTCTTCCATGCGATCCATTAGAACCGGACCCTGTAACCCCTCAACATCCCCCGGCCAATTGTCGACGTCGGTGGTGGTGGTTAATTGGCCGCCTTTTTCAAGTCCGGTAATGAGCACAGGATTTAAGTTGGCTCTTGATGCATACACCGCTGCAGTATAACCTGCGGGGCCAGAACCGAGGATCAAAAGCCGGGCGTGTTTCGTATCCGTCATGGTAAACCTCAGGAAATTAAACTGAGCACACTATAACTCGTTTAGAGACTTCTGGCAAAGTGCTGCAAGGAAGCGGTATAGTGTTTATGCTTAAAGGGTAGGGCGTAACACTTGGCAATTATAGAGAGAGAAAATGAAAAACCAGCGTATAGCACCGTCCAAATTAGCTACAGAGGCTATCTCGGCTATCTTATGGCGTAGAGTGCAGGAAGGCGGATTTATTTTGTTGTCGGCGCTGGCGATTTTTTTGCTGGTTGCTTTGGTGACGTATCATGAGTCGGATCCTGGCTGGTCGCATACGGCTACTCATACTGAGATTAGAAATGCGGCAGGGCAAGCGGGTGCCTGGTTTGCCGATCTCAACCTCTATTTATTTGGTTATATAGCTTACATGTTTCCAGCCCTAATAGCCTATGGCAGCCTACGAGTTTTTCAAAACCGAAAATTAACGGGGGGCTTTCATCGATTGCTATGGAGTATCCGGGTGATTGGGTTTGTGATTGCGGTTGCGGCAGGGTGTGCCCTTGCCAGTCTGCACTTTAATTTATTGAATAAAGGCATGCCGGTGAGTGCTGGCGGGGTTTGCGGACAGCTTTTAAGTGAAGAAATAACCCCCGTTTTAGGTTATTTGGGCGGAACATTGTCACTGCTTGCTTTATTCCTAGCTGGCATCACGTTAGCGACTGGTCTTTCCTGGTTTGGGCTAATGGATATTTTTAGTAAAAATTTATGGGTAAAATTGGGCTCCTGGAGAGAGAAATTTTTGGATGAAACCACGTTTTTTAAAAAATGGTTTACGAGAAATCATACGGCGAAGCCAGCATTGGTTCCTGAACCACCACGGCAATCCTGGCTGAAACGCTTAAAGAGTTTTTTTAGAGGACGGCATCCGAATGCATCAGAATATATGAAAATTGAGCCTATCTTGCAGAATAATTTTAGAACGGTAAGGGGGAATGACGTTAAATTGCTTGAACCCAAATGGAGCGCCGTTCGACATCCGAATGATTTTAAAGAAAC
>JAJZUR010000116.1 GCA_021848375.1 Pseudomonadota bacterium
AACCTTTTTCCATTCCTTTTCATTAGGCATAAAAAATCCTTTTATCTAAATAATTCTGGGTAATTATTTCTCTCATAAAAACATAAATAATCCGGCATAAATTCTACTCCCTTTATGTCGGATTTATATAGAATATGGAATAAATGCGCGGAAATAAAAATTATTGATTTGAAAGTGCTGTCTTTCGCGATATGCGTTTCCTTCATACAATTTGATTTAAATCGAAGCCTTATAGGGCCAAGTACATTACCGGGCTCCTTTGGTTTAGAATTATCCATCATTAAAAATTCTGATTCCACGTAGTCAATTGAATCAACCTTTTTAATTATATGAACTAGAGAATAATCGTGATTAATGAATGCCTTAGATTTTCTTTTTCCAATTCTACTTTTTATAGTGACCGGAAATGTCTGAAAATCTGTAGGACAAACTTTATTTAGAATATTAAGGACTCTGTTATTAACTATAAGCAAATTATAATAAGCAGGCACAATATCAGATTCTAATAATTTCTCTTCTCTTTTATTAATTCTAAAAATTAATTGGTAATCTTGTTTTTCGAGAGGGTCCCCAGAATAAAAAATTCTACTGTCAGTAATATTATCTGTCCTAGGAAAGGCTAAGACATCATCTTCAAAACAATCCAAAGGAAATTCATAGATCAATGGTTTAGTAGGATCATACCCCTTCGTTAAATCCAACATCGATTTATACCCCTCTCTTTTGTCTTGCAACCTAAAACCTTTTTCCATTCCTTTTCATTAGGCATAAAAAATCCTTTTATCTAAATAATTCTGGGTAATTATCTCTCTCGTAAAAACATAAATAATCTGGCATAAATTCCACGCCTCTAATGTTAGCTTTATATAAAACATGAAATAAATGTGTAGAAATAAACTTTATTGACTTGAGGGTGCTATCTTTTGCAATATGAGCCCCTCCCATGCAGTTTGATTTAAACCTCAATCTTTTTGGGCCAATCACATTCCCAGGTTCTTTTGGTCTTGAATCGTCCACCAATAAAAATTCTGATTCCTCAAAATCAATTGAATCAACTTTTTTAACTATATGTATTAAAGAATAATCATTATTAATAAACGCTTTAGATTTTCTTTTGCCATCTTTATTTCTAATGGTAATAGGAAACACCTGAAAATCCTTAGGACAGGTTTCCCTTAAAATATTTAATACTTTCTTATTAACGATTAATCCGGGGAATGTAGATGGCACGATATCTAATTCCAATAGCTTATTCTCACGCATATTAATCTCAAAAACCAGTTGATAATTTTTCTCTTCAACAGGTTCTCCAGAATAAAAAGTGTAACGATCTGTTACATTCCTTTTTGGATCAAATATTAACGAATTATTATCAAGAAAATCAATTGGGGCTTCGATATGCAATGGTTTGGTAGGATCATACCCTTTCGTTAAATCCAACATCTATTTATACCCCTCTCTTTTGTCTTGCAACCTAAAACCTTTTTCCATTCCTTTTCATTAGCCATAAAAAATTCCTATCATCAAAATATTTCCTGATAATTATATCTCTCGTAAAAAAATAAATACTTTGGCATAAATTAATCATCTTAAATTTTGGTGTTTTAAATAAAATAGAATACTGCCATCTATAAGATGGTTTATTTATTTTCAGGAGGTTGCGCATTTGAATGTTTCACTTGTTCTTTAGAAGATGTTGATTTAATCAACAAAAACATTTCCTGAAATTGTTTTGTCATTTCTTGATATTGCTGAGTCATGCGCTCTTCAAATCTCTTCGTCATTAGCTGCTGCTGTTCTTTTAAAAGTCTATTCTCTTCTTCAAGCGCTTTTAAACGATTGACTAAATTCATCTCTTGTGAAGGCAATTCAGGTAATTGCCCTTTAGTAGGACTCTTTGGGTTATCCTTCGTTTCTCTAACTTCTTGACGACGTCTATTGGCCTTTTCCCGCAATTCTTTAACTTCCTTAAAATCTTGAATTACTTTTACTACTGCTTCATGGCCATGATCATGAGCAACTTCTTGGGCATTTAACTTAATTTTACCATCCTGGGCATGCAGGGCTAATTCTTCTTCGGACAATTTACCACAACGATAATCTAAGTCAATATCCTTATGGCTCAGAAGAGACTTAACAATTTGCACATTACCATGCTTAGCAGCTATCCAAAGCGCCGTTTCTGAACCAGGTAATCGTGTTGCATTTATCTCTAATTTCTGCATAGTGACTAATAATTGTACAATTTTTTCCTCGTCTTCCGTAACCGCCTTTAACAATGGGTAATTAAGATTAACATCAAAGCTAGGTTTATTAGCTATCAACTGCGCCATATCAGAACGACTAGCAGCAATTACCAACTCCATGGGCGTCATCTTTAACTCACCCACAAAATTTATATCAATATTACTTCCTGATTCGAGTATTTTTTTCGCGAGATCAAAATGACCCTTTTCAAGAAATTGCACAAAACATTTTGTTTGAAGCCCAGAATCCACTTCTAGTACTGATATACAAGCCAGACATGCCTCAAATTCATTATTTTTGATATGTAATTGCATCATTTCTTCTAAAGGACAATTAGGTATTGTTGCAACACTTAAGACTTCAACTTCTGGATCCACATTTACTTTCTTTTGAATGCCTTCTTGATAAGCATTTTCAAGATCTCTCAAGGAAACGCCAACATCTTGAAGATCTAGCAGTTTAGATTTCACTTTTTCTTTTAACATTACCAATCCACTACCCGCCTCTTCTGGTGTGAGAACACCCATAAAGGAAGATTTTGTTTCCTTATTAAGCTTTAGTCCTTTAAGCAACCATTGGGCGCCTTCTCTTTTCTCTTTTAATATTTGGTCTTGACCAACGCTCGCAAATATAAGAATACGTTTTGCTTGATATCTCTCTAAAAGCTCATTTGCCAATTGATAAATCGAAAACAAATCATTCTGCTGAGCTGCACAGCGATACCAATGTAAAATAATTTCTCTTTGCTTCAATTGTTCGGCTTGGCTTATCGTATCGGATAGATCGGATTTCAAAAAGGTAGCAAATTCACGTTGGGCTATTCGATCCCCCGCCTCAGCCGCCTTTTCAAGTTGTTCTAAAGCAACCTGGAATAGTTTAGAATTTTCAATTCCAAATTCATCCTTCCGAATATACTTAAGAGCACTTTCTCTTATGGCAGGGATAATACCCTTATCTAGGCCACTCTTTAGCCAATGCTTTGCTCTTTTAGCATTTCTAATTTTATCCATTAAGTAAAGGCGATAAAAAGCCTCAGGACATTTATCTTTAGATTCAGAATATAACTCAAATGCTTTACTTGAATTTTGAGGAACCCCTAGCCCCATCTCATATAGATAGCCTAATAATAGACGCCCCTCAGCAAGTTTTGTTTGGGTGACAACCTTCATCGCCCATTCTACAACCAAACCAATATTTTGTTCCCCAAAGCGCCCGTTAAAATGCATAACAGCAATATTAAAGAGTGCTTTTGGATGCCCGCTATTTGCTGCCAAAGTGTACCATCTGAGCGCCTCCGAAGGGTTTTCGCTAACCTTGTAACCTTTATCGTACATCCACCCAAAATAAAATTGTTTATTAACATCCCCACTTTCTGCCTCTTTACGACATTTCTGTAGATTAAAAGTGACTTGAATTTTCCGATCTATCTCTCTACTTGCCTCTTGCAATTTCAGCTCTTGTTCTTTCTGCTTTGGTTGTTCTTGCAAAATTTCGTATTTCCGCACAACTTTCTTTGCATCGATTTCTAGTTTTTCACCATATCGAAACTCTTGCCATACTTGCATCGCTGCCTGTCCTTGTGGACAATTCTGATATTGTCGATTCATAACTAACCATCCTTCTTGCTTACTCAACCATTTTTCCTTTAATATCTCACGAGCACTATTCCAGTGTTGTTCCCGATACTCCACTCCTTCTCTAGCTTGACGCTCCTGTTCATTTATGGCTTTAATATGGTACTCATACCAAAAATCCCATGTTTTTACGTGAAAATGACCAAGGTAAACTACAAAATCTTGTCTCCCTCCAAAAAATAAATCGGGACCAAGATCGCTGATTATCGCTTCATCGTATATCGAATCATGATATCTAAACATAATCGAACAAGTTCCTCATTGATACTAAATTCATTTATCACAGAATCACATCCTTATCAATAAATTCATAACTGTATTACCCTTTTTTTGTCCGAGCATCTCTGTATGAAT